>JAEUWB010000004.1 GCA_016786595.1 bacterium
GCTTCAGGACGCTTGCGTGTCAGGTCATTGTGCACAGCAAGCACCATTAAGGCCAAAAGAAAAGCCATGCCTAACTGCTGGGCAATTTCTTTCTTACGCATGCTGAGCGGGCCAAAAACAGCTTCCATGAAGAAAAACAGCAAATGCCCTCCATCGAGTACTGGAATTGGTAAAAGATTAAGTACTGCGAGGCTTACGCTTAAAATCGCCATAAAGCTCAGTAAGCTTTCCATGCCGTTTTTAGCTTGGCGATTTGCTTCTTTGAAGATGAAAATCGGACCGGCTAATTCGTCCGAAGAAACTTTTCCAAAAAGCATGCCAAAGATCCCGACTAGGGTGTGATATGACGAAATCGCAGTCCATTTAGCGCCCATTTCAATAGATTCGATCAGTGAGGCTGGGCGTTTTTCAAAAGAACGTATTACGCCAATCAAATAAACTTTTTCAGTTTTACCAAAAATATTTTTAACTTCGTAGGGCTCAGCCACAACCGGCACTTGCAGATTTTGTCCGGCGCGTTCAACGTCCAGAGTGATATTTGGAGTTTGGGATTTGCGAATTCTTTCTGACATTTCGATAAAGTCAGAAATTGGCGCGCCATTGACGGCTCGAACTTTATCCCCTGCAGTGAGTTTAGCAATAGCGGCTGGAGAGCCGGGCTTAACTTCACCGACTACTGCATCTGTGACTTCCCGTCCGTAAATAGAAATTGTCGCCGCGACTAGTACAAATGCCAGAACGAAATTAAATAAAGGCCCAGCGAAAACAATCCAAGCTCGAGTCAGTAAGCTTTGCTCTAAAAACCAGGTGCTACGATCGGCAAGATAACGTTGAACTTCGGGGTGCACTGGTTGATCTATCGTGGCAGCGTTTAGATCTGGATTAGTGCCTGCAGCTTCTCTGCGCACTTCTTCGTCTGTTGCTTGCGGGCCAGTGAGCATATCTGGAATATCGCCAACCATGCGCACGTAGCCGCCAAGGGGAATCAGCGCGATCGCATACTCAGTTTCTTTATGGCGAAACTTTGCCAACGATGGTCCAAAGCCAACTGAAAACTTAAGCACTCCGACTCCAGACATTTTAGCGGCGATAAAATGTCCGAATTCGTGCACAACAACGAGCACGCCAAGCACAATAATCGGGATAATAATACTTGAAATCACAAAGGCTTAATTCTCTATAGTTTAATGCGTAACTGTCAGATTAGATGCCTGACTACGCGCCCAAGCATCAACTTCATATATATCTTCGAGCGTTAAAATTTTACGACCATGATATCGCGCTAACGTTTCTTCAACAATTTTAGCAATTTGCGTAAACTTTAATTGTTGCCCGAGGAAAGAAGCCACGGCTATTTCATTAGCAGCATTTAATACGATCGGGTATCCCTCTCCTTGCCTGATCACCTCGTAACCGAGCTTAAGTGCTGGAAAACGTTCAAAATCCGGTGCAAAAAATTCTAGTTTCCCGACCTTAGTTAACTCACAGGCAGTCACTCCACTGACAAGCTGGGAGGCTTTTCTCTGTGCTGCGCCGTGATTTGTATCTTCCTTTACAAGCTCAGTTAGGGCGTTAGTAATTGGTACACGCATATCAGCTGGAGCAAGCGCAGCATGGGATTCCCCACTATCTAGATCGACCAAACCATGCACAACGCTTTGTGGGTGAATTAACACAGCGATTTTTTCAGCTGGCAAGTCAAATAAATAATGTGCTTCGACAAGTTCGAGCGCCTTATTAAACATCGTAGCTGAATCAGTTGAAATTTTTGGGCCCATCTTCCAACGCGGATGTGCAATTGCTTGCTCAGGGGTAACCTCAGCTAAGTTCATCACTGGCGTGTGCAAAAAAGGCCCGCCCGATCCGGTGATCGTAACTTTCGACACACTGGCTCGATCGACTTGCTTAAGTAATTGGTATAAACTTTGGTGCTCAGAATCAAGCGGCACGATTTGACAATTAGTAT
>JAEUWB010000005.1 GCA_016786595.1 bacterium
TGCCGGTGATTATCACTGTGTATGCAGACAGAACTTTTACATTCATCATCAAAAGTCCTCCTGCTTCATACTTGATTAAGAAATACGCAAAAATCCAGAAAGGTTCCGCTACAGCAAGCAAGGCAACAGTTGGAAGTTTGACGGATAAAGATTTAGAAGAAATTGCGAAAGTGAAAATGGAAGATTTGAGCGCATACGATATCGAGGCAGCGAAGAAAATTATCGCCGGCAGCGCTCGTAGCATGGGCGTTAAAACTCCATTCTTCGGCTAAGCATTGGTAATACAGACAAGACACTACATAGATAAAATATTATGGCGGGATTAACTAAAAAAACTAAGGCAGTTCGTGAGAAAGTAAGCTCCACTAAGTTTTACGGGCTTGACGAAGCTGCTACTCTTTTATCTACGCTTCCCAAAGCAAAATTTGATGAAGCAGTTGATATCGCAGTCAAGCTTGGAGTTGATCCACGTAAAGCTGAAGAAAACGTGCGCGGCGTAGTTTCACTACCACATGGTAATGGCAAAACAGTGCGCGTGGTTGCCTTCTGTACAGGCGCGAAAGCTAAGGAAGCTGAAGAAGCTGGTGCAGACTTCGTTGGCACTGAAGAACTTGTTCAGAAAATCCAGGGCGGTTGGCTCGAATTTGATAAAGTAGTGGCCACGCCTGACATGATGGTCATGGTTAGTAAGGTTGGTAAGATTTTAGGACCACGAGGCTTGATGCCAAATCCGAAACTTGGATCTGTAACTCCAGAAGTTGGTAAGGCCATTAAGTCAATCAAGGCAGGTCAAGTTGAGTTCCGCGTTGAGAAGGCCGGCATCGTTCATGCCAGCATAGGCAAAGTCTCATTTGGAACACAAAAAATTAAAGAAAACGTTGAATCAATGATTGATGCAATCATTAAGATGAAACCCAAGACTTCTAAGGGTGTTTATTTAGAGACGATTTCAATTTCATCGACGATGGGCCCAGGAATAGCGATTGATCCAGTCCCATATAGAAAAGTTTAATCTGAGTTTTATAGAGATAGCAAAGTAGGCTTAAGGAAATCATGGCACTTGTAGAAAAAGAACAAATGGTTACAGAGTTGAATCAGAATTTCAGCTCAGCTGTAGCGTCGTTTGTTGTCGAGTACGCTGGTATTTCAACTTCTGAAGTCACCGCGGTGCGCAGGAAGTTAAATGCTAAAGGCGCTCGACTCAAAGTTATCAAAAACACACTCGCACGCCGTGCAGTGACTGATACAGATCTTGCTAAACTGGCAGAGCATTTTAGCGGTCCAACAGTAGTTGTCTTCGCTGACTCTGATCCAGTTGAGTCGGCAAAAATCTTACTTGATTTTGCCAAGAAGAATGAAACGGTAAAGCTCAAAGGCGGATATGTTGACGGCACGATCATTGAGGGGAAGGAAATTGAGGCGCTTGCGAAAATGCCAAGTAAGCTTGAGCTTCAGGCGAAGTTACTTGCATTAATTGCTGCTCCGGCAACTCAATTAGTGCGCTTACTTAACGCTCCAGGTACAAATTTTGTTCGCTTACTTGACCAGTACCGACAAAAGTTGGAGCAAAAAGGCCAGTCATAAATATTTTAGTAACAAATTGATTTTTATTTATTTTTAAGGGGGAAAGAACATGGACGTTAATATGGAACAAGTAAAGGACTTCATTAAAGGAATGTCCTTAATGGATGCTGCTAAGCTTGTAAAAGAGCTTGAAGAAGAGCTTGGCGTTAGTGCTGCTGCTCCAGTTGGCATGATGATGCCAGCGATGGGTGCTGCTGGCGGCGCTGCTGCAGCTGAAGAGAAGACTTCTTTCACAGTTGTGCTTGCAGACGTTGGCGCGGAAAAGATCAAAGTCATTAAAGAAGTTCGCGAAGTGACTGGTCTTGGACTTAAGGAAGCTAAGGACCTCGTTGAGGGTGCTCCAAAGCCACTTAAAGAAGGCGTGTCAAAAGACGAAGCGCAGAAAATCAAAGAAAAAATTGAATCTTCAGGCGCTAAAGTCGAAATTAAGTAAGCTTAGTTCAAACGAACTAAGCAAAAATACTCAAGTTGGCGTGTGATTTTTGCAATGCAACTGACACAGCAAACTTGAGTATTGATACTAATTGTGAAGTAAGCGTTAAGTAAGCAGCCAGCTCAACAAGCTAACCCTTGTTGTCGGGCCAGAAAGCATCGGCATTTTGATTAAAAACATTTTTTGCAGCGGATTCTAAAAGATATTCAATAGGTCGAGGACAAATCGTCTGAGTTGGCGATTTTTCCAGTCGGCCTTTTGTCATTTCCGGTTTTAAGAACGCAACTTGAATTCTTAAACTGGTCAGCCTTAAGACGAATCTTTAGCTGCTAAATTGAGCAAGAAGTATGGCAACAAAAGTAACCACGCGTCACCGTCTCCGCAGAGATTATTCCAGACTTGAACATGTTTTAGATACACCAAATCTAATTCGTATACAAAAGGATTCTTACGATCGATTCCTCCAAGCTGAAATTTCGGCAGACGCGAGAGAGAATTTCGGACTACAAACTGTATTTAAGTCCGTATTCCCAATTCGCGACTATAATGACACAGCTTCGCTAGAGTTTGTCTCCTATGCCTTAGGCGTTCCCAAATACGATATGTATGAATGCCACGAGCGTGGGATGACCTGGGCTGCGCCATTAAAAGTTACGGTGCAATTGGTACTCTGGGAAACAAATACTGACGGGTCTAAGCAGATCCGTGACATTAAAGAGCAAGAAGTTTACTTTGGCGAAATTCCGCTGATGACCGAAAATGGAACTTTCATGGTCAATGGTACAGAGCGCGTGATCGTTAGTCAGCTCCACCGTTCCCCAGGTGTGTTCTTTGATCATGACAAAGGTAAAACTCATTCATCCGGTAAGTTGCTTTATAATGCACGTATTATTCCTTATCGCGGCTCTTGGTTAGATTTTGATTTTGACGTGAAAGATGTATTGCACGTCAGAATCGACCGTCGCCGTAAGCAAAATGCAACGGTTTTGTTACGTGCCTTGGGTATGAGTAGCGAAGATATTCTAGCCAAGTTTTATAAAACCGACCAAATTTACTTCGAAAAAAATGGCGCTTGCTTTAAGGTTTATAACGCCGATCAACTCGAAGGGCAGCGTGCGTTTAAAGATGTTAAGGGCAAAGATGGCAAAGTCGTTGTAAAATCAGGGCAAAAGTTCAGCCGCGCAATGATCCGCCGCATGACTGAAGCCAAGGTTGAATCAATCGAAATCGATCCAGATTCAGTTGTCGGAATGGTTTCTGCGAAGACAATTATTGTTGCCAATGAAGACGTCCGTCAGCCAGGTTCGAAAGAAGTTTTGTGCCGGGCTGGAAAAGTATTTGTCGGCTGGGCAGATATCGCAAAGGCACTTGGTGCAAAATTAAAAAATGCTGATGAAAAAACAGCACAAGAGGTGTTTTCTCAGTTTACGGTTGTTGTCGCTGCCGGCGAGAATTTCACAGCTGACGTAATCGACGCCAAGGGGCGCATTAAAGCCAAGGGCTCGCTGACGCAAATGCGCGAGCTTGGTATTGATGATTTCAAGGCGATTTACACCAGCGAAACGCATATCGGGGATTCGCTTTTAAAGACGCTTTTGGGCGATAGCCTTGAGCCTGCACGAGAAGATCTTGCGCAACACTTCCTCAATCTTCCTCAGAAGATGGCGCTTGTCGAAATCTACAAACGTATTCGTCCGGGCGATCCACCACGCATTGAAACAGCTGAAGCTAGCTTCAAAAATTTATTCTTCAATCCTGAGCGTTACGATTTATCTCCAGTCGGTCGCTTAAAGATGGATTTTAAACTTTACGGCGGCCCACGCTCATTTAGTAAGCGTGAAAAACTGCAAAAGAAAAAGGATCCACTAACTGGATCTGAGTTCACAGAAAATTGCATTCTTACAGCAGAAGATATCTGCGAAACAGTGCGCTATTTACTTGAGCTTCGTGCTTCGACTGATCCGCTCAAATATCAAACTGATGATATCGATCATCTTGGTAACCGTCGTGTGCGCTCTGTGGGTGAATTGATTGAAAATCAATATCGCCTCGGATTAGTGCGCATGGAACGCGCGATTAAAGAACGCATGAGCATTCAAGACATCGAGACTTTAATGCCTCAAGACCTGATTAACTATAAACCAGTTTCTGCTGTAATTAAGGAATTTTTTGGTTCCTCACAGCTTTCGCAGTTTATGGATCAAACTAATCCACTTTCTGAAGTCACCCATAAGCGTCGTCTAAGTGCGCTTGGACCAGGAGGATTAACGCGTGAACGTGCGGGCTTTGAAGTGCGTGACGTGCATCCGACTCACTACGGGCGCGTTTGTCCAATTGAAACCCCAGAAGGACCAAATATTGGTTTGATTTCTTCATTGGCAACATATGCTCGCGTTAACGAGTATGGATTTGTTGAAACAGCTTATCGCGTTGTGGAGCAGGGAAAAGTTACAAGTAAGACCGTGTATCTTTCAGCGATGGAAGAAGACAAGGAAGTGATTGCCCAGGCTAACGTAGAAATTAGCAGCGATGGACGCTTCGAAGAGGAATTCGTTTCTGCTAGAAAAAATAACGAATTCCAGCTTGTTCCACGCGATGAAGTCACACTTGTTGACGTAAGTCCGGAACAATTAGTGAGTGTTGCTGCGGCGTTGATTCCATTTTTGGAAAACGACGACGCCAACCGTGCCTTGATGGGTAGTAACATGCAACGCCAAGCTGTGCCGCTTGTCAAAACAGACGCTCCGTTTGTTGGTACAGGCATGGAAAAAACTGTTGCTCGTGATTCTGGCGCGACAGTAGTTGCTAAACGCCCTGGTGCAGTGGAGCTTGTTGATGCTGATCGTATCGTAATTAAAGCCGATAAGCGTGCTGACGACCCACTTGATACAGGCGTCGATATTTATAATTTGATTAAATATCAGCGTTCAAATCAAAACACCTGTATCAACCAGCGCAATATTGTGCGCGTTGGTGACGTGGTAAAGGCTGGCGAAGTTATCGCAGATGGTCAATCCACTGACATGGGTGAACTTGCGCTGGGTCGTAACATGCTTGTCGCATTTATGCCTTGGCAGGGTTATAACTTCGAAGATTCGATTTTGATTAATGAAAACGTAGTGCGTGAAGATGCCTTCACTTCAATTCATATCGAAGAATTTGAATGCGTAGCTCGTGATACCAAACTTGGTAAGGAAGAAATTACTCGCGATATTCCAAACGTTGGCGAAGAAGCACTGAAAAACCTGGATGAATCAGGAATTGTTCGCATCGGCGCTGAAGTAAAACCTGGCGATATCCTCGTCGGTAAGATTACGCCAAAAAGCGAAACGCAGTTATCTCCTGAAGAAAAACTGCTCCGCGCAATTTTCGGTGAAAAGGCAGGTGAAGTCCGCGATACAAGCTTGCGATTACCTCCGGGCGTTGAAGGAACGATCATTTCTGCGCATGTGTTCTCGCGTAAGGGCACAGACAAAGACGAGCGCATGAAGCAAATCGAAAAGAATGACATTGCAAAACTTGAGCAAGATCAGCGTGATGAGATTCGTATCTTACGTGAGTCTGCGCTTAAGGAAATTGCGAGCATGCTTGTCGGTAAAGAACTAACCGCGCGCTTGGCCGATGATAGTAAAAAGCAATTACTGGCCAAAGGTGAAGTGCTTAACGAAGAAATCATTCGTGGTATTCCGTTTGAATACTTGCGTGACGTTCAAGTTGGCAATGAGAAGATCGAAAACGAAGTCAGCCGTATCGTTGTGGGTACTGGCCAACTAATCAATAATAAACGCGCCGCGCTTAGCGAAAAAATTAAGCGTCTTAAGGAGGGCGATGAACTTCCTCCAGGCGTAATTAAAATGGTTAAGGTTTTCGTTGCAATTAAACGCAGACTTTCTGTGGGCGATAAAATGGCTGGTCGTCACGGTAACAAGGGCGTGCTTTCACGCGTGTTGCCGCAAGAGGATATGCCGTATTTACCAGATGGCACACCAGTTGACATGGTCCTGAATCCACTCGGCGTTCCTTCGCGAATGAACGTTGGGCAGATTTTAGAAACTCACCTGGGTTGGGCCTGTCATGGGATTGGACGTAAAATCCGTGACCTAGTTGAGCAGGTTGCAGATCCAAATAACCCCATTCGTGAGCACTTGCTCAGAGGGCAGTCTAACGTTACGCAAGTTACTGGCGAAATCCGTAACATTCTAACAGAGGCCTATCGTCAAGATGAGAAGTCAAAATTAATTAATAGTTTGAATGATGTTGAAACACTCCAGCTCGCGCAGAAAGAAATGCGCGGAATTCGTGTTGGTACTCCTGTGTTCCAGGGTACTGGCGAAGCCGAAATCCGCCGACTGCTCAAGCTTTCTGGGGTTGAAGAACATGGTCAAACTGTGCTTTTCGACGGCCGCACAGGTGAGAAGTTTTCTGAACCTGTGACAGTTGGCGTGATGTATATGTTGAAACTGCATCACCTTGTCGATGAGAAAATTCACGCACGTTCAATTGGACCATACTCGTTAGTTACGCAGCAGCCACTTGGCGGTAAGGCGCAATTCGGTGGTCAGCGTCTTGGGGAAATGGAAGTTTGGGCTCTTGAAGCTTATGGCGCAGCGTATTCACTGCAAGAATTCTTGACGGTAAAGTCTGATGACGTTGCTGGTCGAACACGCATGTATGAGGCCATTGTCAAAGGCGAGAATATTCTTGAACCAGGCCTACCCGAATCATTTAACGTAATGTGTAAAGAGTTAATGAGTCTAGGACTGGATGTAGATCTGATCGAAGAACAAGTAGCTGAGGCACAAGCAGAACCGAAGCCTGAAGGAAGCGAAGTGAAAGTTGCTCCTGCAGTGTCTGAGGCCGCGGAAATGCCCCAGGTAAATGTAAGTTTGAACTAAAGTAACTTTAAAGCTGAATAATTTAGGAAATAATATGGACGAGTTTTTTAGCCTGTTCGAAAAGCCAAAAAATCCATCAAACGTGAGAGCTTTACGCATCTCAATTGCTAGCCCGGAGAAAATCCGCAGCTGGTCGTTTGGTCAGGTAAAAAAGCCTGAAACGATTAACTATCGCACATTTAAACCTGAACGCGATGGTTTGTTCTGTGCCAAGATTTTCGGACCGACAAAGGACTACGAATGTAACTGCGGTAAATATAAACGCATGAGACATCGCGGAGTTGTTTGCGAAAAGTGCGGCGTTGAAGTGATTCAATCCAAAGTTCGTCGTGAACGTATGGGGCACATTGAACTTGCCGCTCCGGTTGCGCATATTTGGTTTTTAAAATCACTCCCCAGTCGTATTGGAAACATCCTGGATTTCACGCTTCGTGACTTGGAGAAAGTGCTTTATTTCGAATCTTACGTCGTGCTCGACCCCGGTAAGTCGAAGATGAAAATCGGCGAGCTAATCAATGAAAAAGAATACCGCAAGTATCAAGAAGACCACGGCTACAGCTTCAAGGCTGGTATTGGAGCCGAAGCAATTCGTGAAATGCTTAAAGATATAAACTTAGAGAAGCTCTCCAAAGAACTTCGTAAGGACATGCTAGCTGCGACTAACGAAGCTAAGAAGAAGAAACTCGCTAAGCGCTTGAAAGTTGTTTATTCTATGCTTTCTAGTGGAAATAAGCCGGAGTGGATGATTCTTGAATGCGTTCCAGTAATTCCACCAGACTTGCGACCCCTTGTGCCACTCGATGGCGGGCGTTTTGCAACCAGTGATTTGAATGATCTTTATCGCCGCGTGATCAACCGTAATAATCGTTTAAAGCGTTTAATTGAATTAAACGCACCTGACATTATTATTCGTAACGAAAAGCGCATGCTGCAAGAAGCAGTGGATGCTTTATTTGACAACGGTCGTCGTGGACGAGTGATTACTGGTTCAAACAAGCGTCAGCTTAAATCGCTAAGCGATATGCTCAAGGGTAAAACTGGACGCTTCCGTCAAAACTTACTCGGTAAGCGCGTTGACTATTCAGGCCGTTCTGTGATCGTTGTTGGTCCAGAACTAAGACTCCATCAGTGCGGATTGCCTAAGCAAATGGCACTCGAACTTTTTAAGCCATTTATTTACAACAAGCTCGAAGAGCGTGGTTATGTGACTACTATCAAGAGCGCCAAGAAAATGGTTGAGCAGGAAAAATCAGTAGTTTGGGATATTCTCGATGAAGTCATTAAGGAGCACCCGGTAATGCTTAACCGTGCCCCAACACTTCACCGCCTTGGAATTCAGGCTTTTGAGCCAGTGCTAGTTGAAGGACGAGCGATTAAATTACATCCCTTAGTCTGTACTGCATTTAACGCTGACTTTGACGGTGACCAGATGGCCGTGCATGTGCCACTTTCTGTTGAATCTCAAGTAGAAGCGCGCGTGCTGATGATGTCAACGAATAACATCTTAAGCCCTGCTAACGGTAAGCCAATTATTGTGCCTTCTCAAGATATCGTTCTTGGTCTTTATTATATGACGCGTGAACGTCCACTCGCGAAAGGCACTGGTAAAATATTTGCGAACAAAGAAGAAGTGATCATGGCATTCGATGCCGGGTCAGTTGAACTTCAAGCAAAAATTAAAGTTCGCATTGACGGTAAATTGCAGGAAACTACCGTTGGGCGTGTGATCTTGTTTGATACTTTCCCAGAAGGTTTGGGTTTTAGCTACGCCAACCGCGTAATGAAAAAGCGCGAACTTGGAGAGTTGATTGATGAGTGCTTCCGACTTTGCGGCAATAAGGCCACTGTAATCCTTGCCGACCGCATTAAGGATACAGGATTTAAATACGCCACTCACGCTGGTATCTCTATCGCCATGACTAATATGGAAATCCCAGCCACTAAGGAGCGACTGCTTGGTGATGCGGATGAACGTATTCGCGCGGTTGAGCAACAATATCAAGAAGGTTTGATCACTGCAGGTGAGCGTTACAACAAAGCGATTGACATCTGGGCCGATACGGCTGACCGTGTGGCAACTGAATTGATGAAGGGAATTTCTACAACTCAGTTTAGAGATGGTGATAAATCAGTTGAAAGCCCAAGCTTTAATCCGATCTTTATGATGGCCGACTCTGGAGCGCGAGGTTCGGGACAGCAAATTCGTCAGCTTGCGGGAATGCGTGGATTGATGGCTAAGCCAGATGGATCAATCATTGAAACGCCAATTAAGGCGAACTTCCGTGAAGGTCTTTCGGTGGGCGAATACTTTATTTCAACCCACGGCGCACGTAAGGGACTTGCTGATACGGCCCTTAAGACTGCTAACTCTGGTTACCTAACGCGCCGTCTTGTTGACGTTGCGCAAGATGCGATCGTTACCGGCGTAGATTGCGGAACTTTAAATGGTATCGACGTGACAGCGTTAACTGAGGGCGGTGAGGAGATCGAATCTCTTTACGAGCGTATTCTTGGGCGCGTAACCCTGGAAGATGTAATCGACCCTGTCGGTGGGCATGTTTTAGTTAATGCTAATACTGAAATTAACGAAGAAACAGCAGACAAAATCGTCGATGCAGGTATTGACCGCGTACGCATTCGTTCTGCCTTGACCTGTGAACAGCGTTACGGAATTTGTGCCTTGTGCTATGGCCGTGACCTTGCTCGCGGACATCTTGTAAATTTAGGCGAAACCGTTGGCGTTATTGCCGCACAATCAATCGGTGAGCCTGGAACGCAGTTGACGATGAGAACGTTCCACATCGGAGGAACGGCGACTGGTCGCGCTGAGCAAACGAACCTACTTGCACGATATGGCGGTAATGTGCGCTATGAAAATGCCAACATCATTAACTCGCCACGTGGTATGGTTGTGATGGGTCGCAAGGCTGAATTAATTGTAGTTGATCCTAAAGAAAACCGAGAGAAAGAGCGTCATCCACTCGTTTTCGGTGCGGTAGTGAAATATCAAGAAAATACTGCAATTAAGCCTGGTGACATGCTTGCCGAGTGGGATCCGTTCTCAGTGCCAGTTATTACTGAGCACGGCGGTATTGCTCGTTGGAAAGATATTAATGAGCAAACACTCGAAGAGCGTACTGACGAACGCACAGGATTCGTTGAGCGCCAGATTCGTGAAGCGCGTGTGCGCACTGCGGATCTTCGTCCGGCG
The DNA here is from genome assembly GCA_016786595.1 of bacterium. Taxonomy (NCBI): domain Bacteria; species bacterium. The sequence goes on from JAEUWB010000005.1 coordinate 10,124, forward strand.
ATTATTGTTGAATCTGAAAACGGTCAACAGTATGTGTTCCATCTTCCGGTTGGGGTTAAGGTCACTGTTGATAATAATTCCGAAGTATTCCCAGGATCGATTCTGGCTAAGCGTGAACGTGAGACAACAAAGACCAAGGATATTACCGGTGGTCTGCCACGCGTAGCTGAATTGTTTGAAGCCCGTAAGCCAAAAAATCCAGCTGTGATTGCTGAAATTGATGGCACAGTGAGCTTCGGTGAAGATTCTCGTGGACGTCGTCGTGTGGTTGTTACTCCAGAAGTGGGGGATGCCTGCGAATATATTATTGCTAAGAACACCCATTTATTAGTGCATGAAGGTGACCGGGTGCGATCTGGAGATGCTTTAACTTCAGGTTCACCAAATCCGCATGACATTCTACGCGTGCTTGGAGTTGAAAAACTAGCTGAGTATCTGGTGAACGAAGCTCAAGAAGTTTACCGTTTACAAGGCGTGAAAATTAACGACAAACATATTGAAGTTATTGTGCGCCAAATGTTGGGCAAAGTTAAAGTCATGGATCCAGGCGACACTAGCTTCCTTGCGGGAGATTCAGTTGACCGTTTTGAATTCCAAGAACAAAACAATAAGGTTGCGGCTGAAGGTGGAAAACCTTCGACTTATGAGCCACTCTTACTTGGTATCACTAAGGCATCTTTGACTACAGAAAGCTTTATTTCTGCAGCAAGCTTCCAGGAGACTACAAAAGTTCTTACTGAAGCAGCTATCAGTGGTAAAACTGACTACTTAAGAGGTTTGAAAGAAAACGTCATTATGGGGCGACTCATTCCAGCTGGAACTGGGTTTAGCATCTTAAATGATGGGCCACTTGAGGTTGAAGGTGATGCACAACGGGGTGGTTCTCAAAACGTAGTGGTTTCTGGTTAAACGGACTCTGCTGGGGAAGGCTCTGATTAAGTTTTGCAACTGCACAGCAAGCTGATTGTGAGCCATTACACCATGGCTGTCGTGGCAACAACTGTTCCCTAGTAAAAAATATGAATTGAACCTATTTACTGCTTAGGCTGAACTTTTCTACCGTAAGTAACTTCACCCTTATCTACGCGAACAGAGAATCCACATTCTGTATTAGTGCAAGCCCAAGCTTTGAAAATAACGGTCGCTCCTTCTTGCCCGTAATCAGAGAGTGGGACTAAGACCCCAGTTTTGCACTTTGTGCACTCTGGATAGGTAATTTTTGCTTCCATAACTAACCTCCCCGCAACAACTTCGTGATTGAATTGATACCGAGGTTCTATAATAAACGCTAAGTTTATGGAAGCCAACGAATGTCGAAGTGATTACGCTAACTTCCATGGTTTGTTAGGAATTATCTTTGCGCATAGACTTGCACTTGAACTTAGCCTTGAAAAGGGGAAGGATAGGGTTAAGTCTCAGTTCGAGCCTAAGCTAATGGATAGTAATCTATAACAGTCACCGCCAGTATATTGCAAAATGCAAAACCATCTCACACTTAACGCGCACGCCAAAGTTAATCTCGCGCTAAAAATTGTCGGGCGCTACCAGAACGGTTATCACTCTTTAGTTTCTCTGCTTGCGCCAATCTCGTTACACGATCGAGTTTCAATTGAAACCATTGCCGAAGGCGACTTACCAACTGGCCAGAAATTTGTGTCAGAATTTACTGAAACCAAACGCCTGGAGCTGCATCGTGCTGCGGCGGAGCAACATCCGGTCTCGGCGCTAGACCCAAGCAAAAACACAGTCAATTGTCTGGTTTCATTATTGTATGAGAAAAATTTACTTCCACCTGACAGGTATTTCAAAATTTCAATATGTAAAGATATTCCAACTGAAGCAGGCTTGGGCGGGGGAAGCTCTGATGCTGCGGCCGTATTAAATGCCTGTATTCAATTTTTCGACTTAATGCTTAGTGAACAGGAAAAGGTAAGTATCTGTTCGCAGATTGGATCTGATGTCCCGGCGCTTTTAAATCTTGTTCCTCAGTGGATTTTTTCGTCGGGGACAGTAATAAAACAAATAAACCCACATAGAAAAAGTCAATTATGGAAAGAATTATCTAAGTACAAGATTTTACTCGTAAAACCTCCAGTTGGCTCAAATACTGCGAGTGCATATCATGATTTTTCGGCTAAGATGCCAGATTTGCCTACTTTTTCTAACTCACAAGTTGGCCTAAAGCCTGGACTTCTAGAGCAGGAAATGGTTGAAGAAGCTCTTTCAAAACTCGGTCTTGAGGCCCGTGCTTTAGAGCCGAGCCAAGGTCGAGAAAAGAAAAATATATATGCAGATCCATTATCATTTCTCGGAAATGATTTCGAGAATGTGGTGTATGTAACACATCCACCAATTGAGAAGGTTCGTGCTGAGTTAGTCCGACTGGGGGCAATCAAAACGTTGCTTGCCGGAAGCGGCAGTACTGTGCTTGGTTTCTTCCCTACGCATGATCATAATGTGCAGGCAGAGTCGAATCTAACTCGCGCTATATTTCCTTCTGGAAGTTTTATATCTGCCGTTGATTTTTCTTGTTGGGCGGTCGCCAAGCGGTAAGGCACCGGTTTTTGGTACCGGCATTCGAAGGTTCGAATCCTTCTCGCCCAGCCAATTTTCTTTTGAAGGAAGGAAAATTGGCACAAAGGAAACGGGTAGTTTTCTTTGTGCGTAAGCGGGGGAGAAGTGATGAGAACCAAACGCGTAGCTTTAGCGGAGCTAGCAAATAAGGAGAATCCTTCTCGCCCAGCCAATTTTCTTTTGAAGGAAGGAAAGCTATCTTCTACGTCATCCTGAGCGGAGCGTAGCGGAGTCGAAGGATCTCCAAGGATTTGCAGCGATACGCTTGGAGATCTTTTGATTCGCCCTAACGGGCTCACTCAAGATGACAGTTTGAGTGAATGTAAAGGAAGGGTATTAAGTGAGACGAGGTAAGCTAACAATCATTTCGGGACGATCTAATCCGCCGTTGGCGGAGGCAATTGCCAATGCCGCTGGCGCAGAACTTGGACGCTGTGAAGTGCGCCTATTTAGCGATGGTGAAATCTATGCCGAGATTGTCGACAACGTCCGTGGCGGGGATATTTTCGTTGTGCAGAGCACCTCGCACCCTGGAAATGATCATTTAATGGAATTATTGATTCTCCTTGATGCTTTAAAGCGCGCAAGTGCTGAAAGAATTACGGCCGTGATTCCATATTTCGGCTATGCACGTCAGGATCGCAAAGTGCGTCCACGTGCTCCGATTACAGCAAAATTAGTTTCAGATTTAATTAGCACTGCTGGCGCTGATCGTGTTTTGACAATGGATTTACATGCCGGGCAGATCATGGGCTTTTTCGATATCCCGGTCGATAACTTATTTTCCATGCCGGTTTTAATTAAATATTTAAAAGATCATTACGGCGATAAAGAGCTTTGTATTGTTTCTCCAGATGCGGGTGGAGTGCCGCGAGCGCGTGCCTACGCGAAGCGTCTCGACGGAGCACTGGCGATTATCGATAAGCGACGCTCAGGGCCGAATGAGGTTGCGGAAATGAATGTCGTCGGAGATGTGCAAGGTAAAGTTGCCATTCTTGTTGATGATATTGTCGATACTGGCGGTACGATGATTAAAGCTGCTGAAGCTTTAAAAGCGCAAGGTGCAACTGAAGTAATTGCTTGCACGGCGCACGGAGTTTTATCTGGTG
>JAEUWB010000006.1 GCA_016786595.1 bacterium
GGTGGCAGAAATTTCCCCAGCAACAGAAACTCGCACTGGCGTTTCCCAAGTTGGAACGTTATTCGAGATCAGCCTTTTGCTAGAACGAATCTCAATATTCGTCCCAGTATTATGTTCCCAGATCGAAGTTGCATTGCCCGACGTATCAACAGCCAGGTGCGGTCGGTTAGAATTAAATCCAGCATCCGACAAATTATTAACTGCTAAAGTCCAATCGCCGGCCACTGCTAGTGAAGCGGCATGAAAAATCAGCGCAGAGCAAAGAAAGATTTTTTTCAGGAAATTTTTTGTAGAATTCATAAAAACTCAGTTAGTCGCAGAACCGTAACATTTTAATAATGCTAAATTCTACGACGTTACTGAGTTTAGATTCAAGAGAAATTATCAGATCGGCCAAAAGCCTCGCCCAATCGTTTAATCTCTCACAATTACGCGCCCTTTCATATATGGATGTGGAGCGCAAAAGTAATCATAGGTCCCGCCTTTCGTCAGTACTTTCTCATAAGACTCGCCGTGAGCAAGCAGTGCCGAGCCAAAGGCCTCAGGTGCGGTGTTTGTCACCACATTATGGAATCCAGCAAATTCTCCATCCATATAAGTGAATACTTCTTCATTAATCCAGCGCACTTTTGTGCCCTCTGCAATATTCAGTACTTTCGGGTAGAAAGAATTTCCGATAATACGGACTCGCACTTCCTTCTGCTCAGCTGAGACAAAATACGGTTCGTCCACATCCGTGCTACCAGGTTCAAAAGGAGAAAAAACGCGAATTGATTTTTTCTTGAGCTCTGCCCGTTCCTGATCGCTAATCGCCGGCCCATCACTTAAGACAGTCAGCGGAGTTACTGCATTCTTATCGCCAGCGAGAATGCCAATCGCTCCACGATCCGTTGACCCAACAGCATGAGAAAGCATTAAGAAGTTACCCTCATCTGGTGGCATGCGGAATTCAACAACCCAAGAATCACTTGGTCCAGCCGTAACAGTCTGTCCGCCTTTAAAGGAGTTCTCCGGGATACCTTGCCAATAAGCGAAATCCCAAATAATTCCCACAATGTGAAAGGTCGAAAGCAAGTTCGGCCCAACGTTTAGGAAATTAATACGCACATAGTCGCCTGGCTTAGCCTTGATTGGCTCTTCCACATAACGAAAGAGTTTGCCGTTAAACGTTACGTAAATTGGCTTCGCATCAATTGCGTCTTTTCCGTTCGCGTAAAACTCGTGTTGCGTGAGGAAAATCTCCACATCCGGTTTTTTATTGAGAATTTTTTCTAGTTTATATTTCTGTTTGGGGCGCACTACCATCATGCCGTACTGACCAAAAATCACGTGCATTGGAATTGCGTGTCCGCCCGGTGCGCAGTGATACATATAGATACCAGGGTAGGTTGCACGAAAAACCATTTTCTTTGATTCCCCTGCTTGAATCTTTCCAAGATACTTGGAAGTCTGGGTGTAGGCAGAGTGAATCGACGCGCCGTGCGGGACTAAGCCCTTATTGTTAACAGTAAATTCCACGACGTCACCTTCATCAACAATAATCGTCGGCCCGGGAACAGTATTATTCGTGAGAAAGCCTTTAAAGAAAACTCCTTTCCCTAGGTAGGCTTCGCCTTCATGTAGGTCGATTGAGACCTGCTTTGTTGGTTTTGTATCTTGCGGAACATAGCCGGTCTGAGGCATCGGCAGGGACTTGTCGCGGTTGATGATTTCAATAAATTCTTTGCGTTGTTCGGCATTAGGGTTATCTTTCCCCGCGACAAATTCAGGAGTTGCACCACCCATGTCAGCAGGTAGATTGACACCTTGATTTTTCATCGCCTTTGTTAATTCTTCACCAACCAATGTGCCTTTGCGGGTTGTTAGCATTTCGTTGTAAAGCGCCTGATTGCAAGAATCGCAAGCCCAAGCAGAACTTGTAATCAAAACTAAAAAGACTAACGCGATAATTATCGACTGCAAACGATACGTTATATTTCCCATACGCCCTCCATAATAAAGGATATATGCATCTTTTATTATGATTTTGCAGTATTTGCAAGTAAATATTATAGTATTTTTGCTATGCTAGAACTTTCAAGTAAATACGCAATTCGCGCGCTTTCGTACTTATCGACGTTACATTCCGATGACAATCAAAACACTTTCGTCCAAGTGCAGAGCATTGCTAAAAAAGTTCAAGTCCCCGCTCCCTATCTCGCTAAGTTACTCAAAGAACTTGGCCAAGCAGGAATATTAGAAACCAAAAAAGGTGTGCAGGGCGGAGTGCGCTTAGCGAAACGCCCGACTGGCAAATTATCATTTTGGGAAATCTGCGCTAGCCTTTCCGATCCAATCACTCAGCCAAGCTGCTTACTAAATAAGGGCGCTTGTAACATTAACAGTCCTTGCCCCTTTCATGAAGATTGGTCCAAGATTCAATGCTCTACAAATGAATTCCTCAAGAACTCGATCTTAAAAGTGCCGCGATGCTAAGCCGTACTGCAAAAAACATAACTGCAAAACAATGACGCTTTCACTGCTCAACGCATCCAAGGAATTTCCAATCTTTAGACAAGACCCCAGCCTGGTCTATCTCGATAACGCTGCTACCATGCAAAAGCCCCAAATTGTACTGCACACACTCGACAGCTTCTACCAAAGTGCCAATGCTAATGTGCACCGCGGCCTATATAAACTAGCAGAAAAAAGCGATGCGCTTTACGACTCGGCACGCGAAACCGTTCAAAAATTCCTTAACGCTAAAGCTTCTTCTGAAATTATTTTTACACGGGGAACGACTGAAAGTATAAACCTCGTTGCCTCAAGCGTAAGTGCATCAGATCTAAAGCCTGGTGATGAAATCATTCTTTCCGTAGCTGACCACCATTCGCTAATCGTCCCCTGGGTAATGGCTGCCAAAAGAACGAATGCCCGCGTTAAGGTCGCTAAAATTAATTCCCAGGGAGAAATCGATCTCGAGCACTTACGAAGTTTGCTTTCGCCGCGCACAAAAATTATCGCCTGCGCACATGTCAGCAATGTGCTGGGCTCGATCAACGAGATCAAAACAATCTGCAAGCTTGCCAAAAATGTTGGAGCCTGGACTGTAATCGACGGCGCACAAGCCGTCTCGCATCATCCAGTTGATGTACAGGATTTAGATTGTGATTTTTATGCCTTTAGCGCGCATAAAGCTTTTGGCCCAACGGGAATTGGCGTTTTATATGGCCGTGCCTCCAGATTGCAGGATCTCCCGCCATATCAAGTCGGCGGTGGCATGATCGCAGACGTTAGTTTCGATCAAATCACCTTTCTTGATGCTCCGGGCAGATTCGAAGCGGGCACTCCCGCAATTGCCCAAGCAGTAGGACTTGGCGCGGCATTAAAATTTATTGATGCACTGGGCCGCAGCAACTTAGAAAATCATCTCAAGCTGCTCGGCAGCGAACTTCAGGAAAAGCTTAAATCAATTCCTGGTCTAAAAATATATGGCTCGAATCAGTGCAGTTCGGGAATTGCCTCTTTTACTCTCGAGGGGATTCATCCGCATGACATTGCCACAGTTTGCGCTGAGTATAACGTCGCAATTCGCGCTGGACATCACTGCTGTATGCCCCTGATCAAAGAGTTAAAAGTCGCGGCACTCGCCCGTGCTTCATTGGCGTTCTACAACACAAGTGCAGATATTGATCGCCTAGTGCAGGCCTTAACGCATGCGAAAAAGGTATTTGGATCGCGATGAGTACAAGCGAACTCGCCCAACTCTATCAAGAAGAACTTTTAGCTCTAGCTAAAGATGGCTCGCATCGCTGCGAGTGTAAGGATTTTACGCATTTTAATCACGGCAAAAACCCGCTTTGTGGGGATACTGTGGAAATTTATTTTCGTGTAGATCAAGGCAAAATTCAAAAAGTTTGCCATGCCGGAGACGGTTGCGCGATTTCGCAAGCTTCAGCAGCGCTTGTCGCCCAAGTTTTAGAAGGACAGTTGCTTGATGCAGCCCTTGAAGCAATTGAAACAATCAGCTCGGAACTAGCTCAGGAAACTAAAGCTTTAACTGGCATGCCGGCTGAAGTTTTAAGAATTTTAGGTGGCGTGCGTAAATTTCCGGTGCGCTTACGCTGCGCACTACTAGCCTGGAAGTCAGCTGAATTGGCGTTAAAGGGCTCGTAGGTGTGAGCTTAACCGGTTAAGGTCAAACAACTAGAGCCCAAGGCGTGGAGGTCACTGCATGATGTATCGGCCTCCTTTTTGCATGGCAGCAATCGTGTTTTGTACGACAGCGATACCTTGCAAAATTTCTCGACGACCGCCCACCTCAGATCCAACCCATCCACCGTACTCGATAAAGGACTTAATCAGCTCTTGAGCTGTTTGAGGCGGCTCTCCGATGGCGATAAAAGTAAAGCGTTGAAACTTCACCATCTTCGCCAAAAAGTCCTTCGCTCCTTCAAAGCTAGACTTCACTTGGAAGCCTCGTGCTCCAAATTCGCGGGCGATTTGAGACGGAAACGGCACGTCAATGCCACCGTCACCAAAACCACCACTCGGGGATACACCAAGGAGACAAGCATAGGCTTTCTCCAAATTGGGACCCAAGATTTCCGACGAGATGTTTGGCCAATGTGCATGGCCGAAGATGCTAGTTACTGCCATTTGCTTTTTCTCCTTGCCCTTGCTGGGCGATAGTTTCCCCATCTATTTATTTTAAAATCGAGAAACTACCGTCTTTTAGAGACAAGAAAGACAAGTTTGAACTGAGCCCGTTAAAAACTCTAAAAACCTTCTACTCACACCTACAATTACCCAATAACTGTTATGCTAATTTGTTCTTCAGGCGTGACGCGGGCTATAAATCACTTTCGAATAACCATTCGGGAGAATTTTTATGGCTCAAGCAACAATTCAATTCCTTGGACATTCAACAACGTTAATTACTACCGAGGCCGGCAAAAAGGTGCTCGTTGATGCATTTTTATCCGAGAACCCAGCCTGTCCTGAGAACTTAAAAGACCCAGGGAAAATTGACTTGATCATTCTCACCCATGGTCACGCCGATCACACTGGCGATATAATCACACTTGCCAAGAAATACTCCCCAAAAATCTGCGCTGCCTACGAACTACAATCGCTCTTAGTCCAGGATGGCATTCCCGAAACATTAATGGAGCGCATGAATAAAGGCGGGTCGGTTAAGATTGGTGATTTAAAAATCAGTTTAACTCAGGCCTTTCATTCTAGTTCGTACGATGCGCTGGATGGTAAGACTTATTATGCCGGCGAGCCTTGTGGCGTAGTTGTCACACTCGAGTCGGGACGGACAATTTATCATGCCGGCGACACCGGACTTTTTTCAGACATGCGTCTAATCGGCGAGCGTTATCAACCAGAAGTTGCCTTACTACCCATTGGCGATCGTTTCACAATGGACCCGCACGATGCGGCAATTGCCACAAGCTTGATTAAGCCCAAGACTATCATTCCAATTCATCATTCAACTTTTGATATACTTACCGGCACTACTGAAGATTTTAAAAATGAACTGGGAAATGCTGAAAGTAAGCTGCGGATTCTAGCGCCTGGAGAAATTTTTAAGTTCTAAGATAAAAGCATGCATGAAAAACTCAATCCTCTTGGCAGCTTTAACTAAAACACCTGCTGAGCAAAGATTTGCAAATTGATTAACTAGCTTAAATATGATATTTCATGTTTTTGCCAAATTTATGGCCGCTTTCACATCTAGATCTTGAGTAGATTTTAACTTCATCCCCGAATTGCATCTTGGAAGTGCACCAGCGAACAAAGGTTATTCGTAACAAGCGTTTGCTGTGTGGCCTCTAAGACCCTTCTACTGTGAATTATAGTTTTACTTGACTGATGTATATTAAGTGATGTATATTACAATAACTATGATACGCACTCAAATATACCTTCCCGAAAATATCCATAAGCGCTTACTCGCGCTACGTGGTAGTCAGGGGAAATCTCTCGCACAAATTATACGCGAGGCAATCGAAAAGCAGTTTGCAGCAGATGAACCTTCTCAGGAAAATGATATCTTGAAACTTGCCGATCTAAAACTCAAGGGCGGACCAAAGGATCTGTCTAAAAATATCGATCAGTATCTTTATGGTGAGAAGTGAAAATTCTCCTGGATACCGACGTGCTAATCGCCTTAGTCAAAGCAGATGATAGCAACCATAATCGGGTTATTAAACTTTTTAAAAAACACAACAAAGCTGGTCTTTTTATATCTCAATTATGTATCGCAGAAGCTGCAACAGTATTATCTTACCGCCTATCACAAAATGCAGCCCGGTTATTTTTGGAAAATATTAGAAAGCGAAATATCCAAGAGTTGCTGCCATCTCTTGAGAGTATCAGATCCACAGACAAGATCTTCCTGTCCCAATCAGCAAATGGCACATCTTGGATTGATTGCCATAATGTCACGCTAATGCAGCTAGAAAAATTAGACGCAATAGCTTCATTTGATAAATTTTATAGCAAATTCAAATTTACTATAATCAAATAAATTTCCTAATAAAATTATTGTCGAGCTTGAGCCAAGGTCGCGGCGCGGGAATTTTTTCGATGCCGACTTTATTGTAATAAACGAGGGGGAGAAAAAATCTCCCGCAACGAAGAGATTGGCCAGGATCGACAATACTGGCTAGCGTTTCTTTTCGATCAGCACAGTCGCAGTCGCCAAGATTCCTTCTTTGCGTCCGACAAACCCCAGCCCTTCTGCAGTTGTCGCCTTAATTCCAACAAACTCGTGGGAAACGCGGAGCATCCGGGCAATACTGTCTCGAATCTCATCGCGATAAGGCGAAATCTTTGGCTGCTCAGCCAGAATGCAAATATCGACATTCAAGATCATGTAATTACGCTGTAGCAATTCCGAAACAACAGCTTTGACAAAAAGTGTACTCGAAGCATCCTTCCACTGCGGGTCCGTATCAGGAAACCACGTGCCAATGTCTCCAGCGCTCATCGCTCCAAGCATCGCATCAACGAGCGCGTGTAAAACAACATCGGCATCAGAATGCCCCTTAAGCCCAGTTGCCCCGTGAATTTCAACTCCGCCAAGAAACAACACCCGCCCTTCTTGAAAAGGGTGAATATCGATCCCATGCCCGATTCTTAACACTTTTTGCCCCGATTTATCAGCGACTTGAGACATATAATATTTTTCTTGTGCGAAACGCTCGCAAACGATATTTTTTATGCGTTAATTATTTTAGAGAGGTTATATGAAACAGAAGCATCTTGTCACTGCATTATTTACAGCCGGACTTGCTGTGTCTTTTTCAGCGTGCAGCAAAACCGTAAAAAGCGATGCAAGCTATTCTCAGTCAGGTTCAATTCTCCTCAGTTTTCAGATCCCTAAGACCACTGAAGCACTTGATACTGCTCCGTTGATCGGATTTGCACCAACAGAATTACAAGTCACAAGCTCTGAGTCGACCCAAGAAGTTACACCGATTGCAACAATCAGCTTGTCTCAAAAAACAATCTCAAAATCTGATTCAAGTTCAACAATTCAACTCGCGGAAGAAATTAAACTCCCAGTTGGCAGACACGTCATATCCTCAATTGAAGAAAAACCACTCTGGACAGCACCTGAGTCTTACTTCGTTGAGAGACTCCTTGAAGTGCCTGCTCCGGAAGAACGCAATCTCTACGGCGCACTTGGACCAAAGGCATTAAAACTTGAATCCGGAGAGCTCATCCACACCGCCAACATTGCTAATCCAGAAGTCAGCGGAATTAGAGTTTCCACTCAACAATTCGAAGACTTGTTTGCAAAAACTCAAGCTGGAGCGGTGATTGAGGTTATAAATTAATAAAGATCTCAAATACTTAGAGACTAAACAGAGTTCTAACAAAATTATCTACAAAAGGGGCTAAAATAAGCTCTTTTCGAATGATACAATTCTACTTGATTTGACCATAACCCTGATACACGTCATAAGAGTAAGGATTGCAGTAGGTAGTTAAAATTTCATATGGGTAAAGAAGAATATACGGACTTAGGTCGCGGTGTAATCAAACGAAAAGCTAAACGTCGTGTTGGTATTTTTATTGATGGCACTGGACTAGATCGCGCCACTCGCCGACTTGATCGCAAGGTCGACCTCTCCCGCTTACTTGCGGGTGTTAGTGCTGGACTCCAAACCGACTGCGTTCGTTACTACACTCTAATCCCCTACGAAGATGATGCTCGACAATTTTCATTTCTTGACGCCGTAGAGCGAGCTGGAATGGAAGTCGTAGTAAAACGCTTGCCGCCAAAAAATGTTAAGCGTCAAGTTTCCGTTGACGTCCTGATGGCTTCTGACATCATGGCTTTTAGCTACGGTTACTACGAGAAAGCTCAAGCAGCTTCACAAGCAGCAACTCAAGCGGCCACAGGCACCGATGGCGGTAATATTATTCAACTTTCACCAACGATTGTAGACCCTGCTGATACTAAACGTATCGCTGTAGTGGTTTGTCCTAATCGTGAATTAAGCTATGCAATCTACCTAGCGCACACGCTCGGGGTTGAAACTCACTTAGCTGACTTCGGCCTCTATGGCACATCAGACGGCTGGAAAGGCATTGATAAGTGGATTGACTTGTCTACGTCAGTGACAATCTGGCGCGCTTAGCAAGTTTAGGTATTTACGATTACCAAAGCGTTTCACGTTAAAGTCTAGCTATAAATGACTCGCCTATGGCGAGCAGAGATAATTTTATTATGAAACGCTTAAATTATACTGGTCAGGTAAAGACCAGTCTTTACCTGACATTACGGGGGCCAAATCGGCGTTTCGGCCCCCGCGACTGTTTTTCAAGCAGTCGCTAGAGCAGATCACTATCTGCTTCACAGATTTGTGATCTGCTCAAACGTAACAACCCTTGTGACTTGCTAGATCGATAAAAGCTCGATATCACCTATAGCGTGAAATCGTTCTTTCAAAACCTGCTACTTGCCTGCTTGAGCTTAATTGTCACTCTCACAGTCCTAGAAGGTGGCTTTCGCTTCATCAGTCAATATAGCAAAAAGCCTCCACAATGGAGTTCTCGCCCAAGTTTCTACTTTGCTCCAGAGCATACAAAAACTTTTCAAGACTACGCATATCAAACACCTAAACCAGAAAATACTTTCCGCATTGCTGTAATTGGCGATTCTTATACTTTCGCGCCATATATGCAGTTTACAGACACCTTCCCCAAAATCCTTGAGCGCATGCTCAGGCTCAACACTCCGGACGATCGGCAGCAGCTCCAGCGAATTGAGGTAATCAATTATGGCGTCCCCGCTTATTCAACAAGTCACGAAGTGCGCTCGGCTGTGCGCGCCCTGAAGGATGGTGCGGATTTAATAATTCTACAGATTACGCTAAATGATGCAGAGATTAAACCTTATCGGCCCACCGGACTGAACACCACTAACGACCGTTTCGCAGCTCCAACGTTAACTGGATTCTGGTCCGTACTTACACATTCTAAGCTTGCTGGATTTTTATTAACGCGCTGGCATAATGCACAGACAGTCAAAGCCTACACTAATTATTTCATTAACCTATTTGAGCATCCACGGAAGTGGAAAATTTTCTCAAAATCTGTCTTGAAAATTCGCGCACTTTGCAAAAAGCATAATGTTAAACTAGTCGCTACGGTTTTCCCGCTTTTCGGCCTAGCACTAGATCAGCACTATCCATTCAAGGGCATTACTGAGAAAATTTTGACTTTTCTTAAGGACAAAGACATTCCTGCGCTTGACCTTTTTCCAGCCTACCTAAATATTCCGCTCGAAATTTTACAAGTCATTCCAAGCGTCGACAGGCATCCAAATGAAATTGCGCACCGGATTGCTGCCGAACAGATTTATCTTTGGCTTGAAAAAAATTCTTTAATTCCTGAGACTTTCCTGATCAAACGGCGTTTTCCGACTCGAATTAATAAAAATTTTGACTCAAACACTTGAACTGCCTATAAGATGTTGTCTTAGATTTTTGGGGGTATATATGTATAAATTTCTAGCTTCACTAGCAATCATTTTTGGATTTGCCTTGGCAGCCAATGCTGAAATTAAAATGTGCACACAGAGTCCACGTTTTAAGCCCTGCGTCTGCTACAATACCGTGCCAAAGAGTATCAAGTATCGTCCATCTGATCCAAACTGCCCGATGTCGCGCTACCCTGGCGATACAAATAATCACGTTGCTTCAGTAATTTTAAGCGGCAAGTTCCAATCTGCTTTCAGCACGGTTGTTCGGACCCGCTCTAATGCTGACCGCAGCCCCCGCAATGACTGGTTTTCAAGAACACACTGCACTTTAGAAGAGCATAATGCTGGTGAACGTAAGTGTAGCGCTTGGAAAGTCCAGGATGAATACGATGGCGAAGGAGTGCGTGGCTTATGCTTTGGAGCTTCCGGGTATTCCAAGGTATTTGAGCAAATTCGCAGAATTACAATCAAGGCAACTTCGCGTCGCTTACATAAAGTCGGCGGTGGACGCTATTGCTTGAAGAAGCCAACTGTCAATTTAAATTAAAACAATTCACAATCTATTGCGGCATGCCGCTAGCTTGTTAAAAAATGAGGGCAGTCTGTTTGGGTCTAAAACCTTAAGATGCTGCCCTACTTTTCAGATTCGAACTTCTCGCAGAGTAGCTCGAGTGGGATTTGATGCACGACGTAGCCTTCGGGCAGTGCGCTTTCCTCGAGCATGTGCTGCAGCAACGCTAGAGAATGAGCTTGAAGTGCGAGTCTACCGCTACGAATTTTTCGCACAGAGATTGCCTTAAGCCCAAGCACTTCCCCGAGTTCTGCATCAAGTTGATTGATGCGATTGACGTCAAGGCCAAGCCGCAAACCAAGGGCAATACAGACCTCATCTCGCGTCCATGCACTCGGAAGCTCGCCAAATGAGGCAAGTCCCATGGTTAACTTTCCGCAAGCGCGTAACTTCGCACGCAACCTCACTAGTGTTTGCTGGCTAGGGCTTTCACATCCAAGGCGATAGCCTTGCATTGTCTTTGGAGCAAGGCCCCAAAACTCGGCAAGGATTCGATCGGATTCGTCAACAGCAGTAGCTTTGCTGCCAAGAGCATTTCGAATCAAGCTAGAGCAAGCCGTGCGTTGACGGCATAGTTCTGCCTGATCGAATTTCTCCTGCTCCAAGGCAACAGCACTGACGAAAAGTTCTCGCGGGAAGGACTCTTCGGTTTGAATCACTCCTGCTGCGCTAAGTAGCATCAGCGTATCTTGATCGAGAAAAGCCTCACGAAAGCGCACAAATGAGTGCGCCGATAAGACTTCAGTTCCGGTACGCACGCGCGAAAACTCAGCCGGCGAAATCCCAAGCGCTTCAGCAAAAAACCGATCGAGCTCGGAGAGATTCTTAAATTTGTGGCCTTTAAGCTTAGCCAAGTTCTTCAAGATCACTTCGCGACGCGCAGTCTCTGCTTGTTGCTGAATCAACTGATCTGCATTTTCAACAAAAACGTTGAAGTTAAAATCAGCACGATTCAACTTAGCTATCCAAAGAGCGTGAATGCCTTGCGGACTTTGCAAAAAATTCCAGATCTTTAAGAGCGTTCTCCTGCCGATCTGCTGCTGTCCATAACGCACAGCACTTAGATGCACAGCACTTAAGCCCAAGAACTTGGCCAGATCTTCGTCACGCTTTCGCCAGCTCTTTGCTCGAGAGCCAATCACTCGGGCAAGTCGCGCAAGGAAAGCATCCCGCGCCAAACGTTGTTTGGCTTTTACTGGATCTTTAAGCAATAAGTCTTGCGGATGAAGTAAGACATAAAATTCTTTTTCATTAAGCTCAAGTCCCCTGCGTTGCTTTGCGATCAAAGCCAAAAGCAGACCCAATCGCTTCGCCGAAAAATGCTTTCGTCCACGCCGGACTTCACTTATCGTTTCTGCCTGCACTCGAAGATGCGTTGCAATCGTCCGATCATTCTCAACTGGTTCACCTAGCAAACCAAGAAGATCGTACAGACGTCGAAAAACTGGCTCACGCTGAGCGGCCAGCTCCTTAACTTGTTCGTTATTCATGGTTTGATTTGCGCAGAGCTAAAGAAAATCTGAGGTCTAAAACCTGGTTCCAGACTGCGCCTCCAATAGGGAATCTATTGGAAGCTCAGACGAGCTCGTCTACACAGAGTCAAGTTTACTTTGCAGAAATGTAATAATCAAATTTTTAGAACAATAAAAAGAGAGGTCGCGACGAAGGCTCTTAAACCTGAAAACTTAACCTCTCTTAATGACTATTCGACCTAAACTAGGTTGCTAGAAAACGCAGAAATTGCTCTCGATACGTTTCCTACTGGTCCCCTCAACAATGGCCAAATGTCTCTTGTCCTCCTTGCTGAGAAGCGCTCAGCTTTCCACCGTCGCTCGTTTGCCCAGTCCGGGTACTGCAAAACCCTCGCCCCGAACATTCCACACAACAGCCCCGGATGAGCTGAACCGGATCAAATAACTGTTTGCAACAGTTACAACATTCCTTCGTATCCATCGTTTATTTCTGTCCTTATCGAAACAAGTCACACCTTCAAATTTCCTTGACATGCAACTCTCTGATTTTTGCCAATTGTTGTTGTAACAAGCAAAATTCAAAGAATCACACGTCACCTTCGCCTAGACCATCTCATGGAAAGAACCTCTGATCATAATTTAAGGAACTAGTTAACAATCCAAAAAATGGCCAAAACGCACAAACTACCCCTAACCAACAATGTCAAAGAACAACCTTCCTTAAGGTTAAAATTTAAAAACAACGATGTGTGAGAAATTAAATATATTAGGCCGGATGGCCTAGAATAATCAGCGTAAATAGGTGTAAAGACGCAGAATTCATAATTTGAATTATGCTTTATAGCTCAGTCCTAATAAAAATCAAGCGAAAAGTGAACTTTTATTAATTTTATGTTAAGCTTCAAAACCTCGACTTTGTTCTTTAAAAATATTTGCCTTGGGTAGATAGAGATTCAATTCTTCGGTCTTGAGGCATTTCTTGGTCAATTTCCCAGTTAAATTTTCAGTCACCATCTCTCCAGACCGGAGCATTTCGGTAAATCAAAAAGAAGGTTTTTAGATGAAAGTGATTTCAATTCTTGGCATTTTGCTGTGCCTTGCTGGCATGGCCACGCCGCAAATTCCCGGAGTAGTCGGGGCGTTAGAAATAAAAGAATTTCGCGCCGATCTCACAACGGCAACAGTGATCTGGCATCTTCCAGAACCGGTAAACGAATCCATTGCTTTGGGTAATCCAATCTTACGAGTTCAAGGGAAATTGGATGTATTCTTTGCGCCCTTCAAGAATCCGCAAGCAAACATCATCAAGCCCTATGGAAGAGCGCCAAAAGCTGCAGATTTGCAAAAGCACTTTATGCGGCATGCACTGCGCGGCAAAACGGAGACGTGGTCAAATCCCACAACTCCAGAGGTGTCGACTAATGAGAGAAAGGTCTCAATCGTGCGCTTTGACTTTAAGATCACTGGGAAAAGTGGGCTAATCACCTACTCCTATCCCGCTAAGGCGATCATCGCCTCAGGCTTTGGTGAATTCGCCTACTTCGTCTTATACCCGAGTTCTCAAAAACTCACTGCGAAAGAATTTGCCGCTGGCGCAAACTCGCTTGCTAGCGACATTCGACTCATCGAGAGGCCTTAAAACCTCAAAGACCAAAAAAACAAGGAAGAATCAGAAAATGAAACTCCAAATTCTCGTCGCGGTCATGCTGATCGCACTTTTTTCGTCACTAGCGGGCGGCACCACTTTGGAGTCGTTCGCACCGGTGCAGGATGCACCAAAGACCAAGGATGTTGAGCTAACGCTCGAAATGGCATTGAAAGTGACCTTCAAGGTCCCTGAGACTGCGGCAAGGCCACAGATTGATGCGGGTGGCAGTGTGATTGACGTCAATCGCGTTGCCGCGATTACCATACCCACACTTCCGCCTAAAGCCGCCGTGCAAGAGCGCTTTGGCGGTAAAGAACCAACTCCCGAGGACCTAGTCAAGGCTTTCAAAGACTGGACTTGGGCGTTGGATGGAGCGGAACGAAAAAACGTTCCGGAAAAGCCAACAATCATCACTCCTCAAAAAGGACCAAAGATTGTGATGCTTGAGTACGATGTCGTGCATGAGCGAAACGGCACCTCGCGTCAGGCGGCGTTGATGATCTACTTCGAGGAGCGCGTGATCTTCATCGTCTGCACTCTGATCCCGGATAAGCTCGCTGACAGGCTGCTTCTCACCGAAGAGCGCAAAGCGCTAAACTTCGGGAAGATGGTGTATGACATCACCTCATCACTGAAGATCAGCAAGCTCTGAGACCTGCGAACTCGAACACCCGCAAAAGAGGCCCGGAGTAAATCGGTTTTAGCTCACAAAGCTACAGGTTTTCCTGAACCGAAATGCTCCTGGCCTCTTTTCTATCCACTAAAATATCCGGATTTTATCGTATCAAATAAGGTTGAGAGACAGAATTTCACCTGAACTTACAACCTAAAGGTCACTAGACACGATTTTTAGCTTTTCCTCCTCCAGCACATCCAGGCGCAAACGCGAAATTCCGCGGCCCTTGCACTGAAAGGGTGATGCTCTCCACGTCTAAGGCATGCGCGATATTACCTCTGCCAGAAAGGATCGCATTACGCACGTCTGAGTCAGCATAAACCCGCACAAGATACTGCCGCTTGATTCGTGACACTTCGCATTGGCTCAGTAACTCACGCAAAGCATTATAAATGACTGTGCCGACACAATCAGTTCCGATATTCCGACCGACATAAACTTCAATCGTAAAATCGCTAGGCCTACCGTCGACGCGAACTGCAAAAACAAGATTATTTACATCTTCCACGATTTCTCACCGTTTAAAGATATTTTTAAACGGTGAGAAAAATTAAAAACCCAGATCTCTGTCTCTCTGAATCAAGCTTAACTTTGTCTTGATTCAGAGATCATTATCCAAACTTACTCATCTGCAGATTTTAAAAGATCAAACTGAATGTCCTCAAGGCTCTCTACCTTTATCACAGGATAAAACCTTTAGTGAGGACATCCGACGTCAACGGCCAAATCTGCGGTTGTTAGTGTTTTTCCAGATCTCGAGCTGCTCGCGATGCTCCCCTGCTTTCATGGCGTTCAGAATCCACGAAGCAAAAAAAATGCCGCAGCTGATCATGAAAAACCCGTGAACCCCAGAGTCGTTCTGTATCGGGAAGTTCGGGGCAATCTTGTACCAAACACAGGCACAGATTACCAGGGCAACGAAGGAGAACCATGCGTTAATGCGCGTTTTTTTGTATGCTTCTTGCAGTTTCATTTTCACCCCTAGGAGTTTCCATTTAAGCCTTAATCACTAAGGCTTAACCAGAAACGCCTAGGAGGATGAACTTCTACCTTACTTAGAGAGCCTTTTGGACCTTTAGATTCTAACGAAAAACTAACAAAACCTCAATTCTTGGCATTTTAGTGCTGTTATTATATAATCAAAAATCTTTAACTGATCTTTCTAAATCTCTATCTCGAGTAGTCTCATTTTAGCCTCCTCACAGTCTAAAAAGTTCTTTTTTCCTAGAGCTTTATCGACCGTGGGCGAGTGCTTGCATTCCCTACAGGTTTTAACAAGGAAAAACTCATGCCAGATATCTACGGTCTCGCAATCATGTGGACAGCGCTTGCGCTTCTCACACTTGGTCTCGTCGCTCGCCAAAACCGCAAGGTTCACATCTCCAGCATGGTCTCGGGATTGACTCTGGTTTTTGCTCTTGTGCTGATTTTGCAAATCACTAAACGCGTTATCGGCAAAGTCGCCTCAGGTACGGTCAATGAAATGCCAGGCTGGCTGATGTCGATTCATGTCTCTCTAGCCGTGATTTTCATTGCGCTTTCTGTTGTAATGATTTCGACAGGAATTAAGAAAGCGCGAGGTTATCCCAATGGCCCTGACCGCCGCCTGCCTGCGATCCAGCGTCAACGCATCAACCGTCGGCATCGCGTCTGCGGCTTGATTGCCTACGGTGCAATGTGGGTTGTCGCGCTCACCGCACCTGGCTCGCTCATCGCGCAAATTTTGCCCAAGTAATTTACCCAGATAATTTACGGGGCAAAGGTTCTTTTTCCGGGGATGCAACACTCCCCACTTTTATTCTACTTTTTTCTATTTTTTAGAACAACATTCCCTTCTTTGGCTTTGGCTTGAACTTAGACTTAACCTTCTCCTTTATTAGCTCCCTCGTCCCTCCTGTCATCCTGAGTGAGCGAAGTGCGAACATCAGTGAGCACCGAGCGAATCGAATGGATCTCCAGCCTACGCGCGGTGAAAGCCAACTCCGGCTGGTATGTCAAACAACAGTTGTAGGGCAAATTGGAGATCTTTCGACTGCGCATGTATTCATTCTGCCAAATGAATACATTGCTCGCTCAAGATGACAAGAGGGGGATAAAGGGGAAGGTTAAGTCTGAGTTCAAGCCTAAGCCTGAGTTTTTTTCAATTACCGGACAGGCTCAGTCAAGCGCTCGGGTCGAAGGCAGGATGGCCCGTGGCCTTGCACTCCAAACAAAAAAAGGCCCGGTCTTTTCGACCGAGCCTTTGCTTAAACAATCAAAAAATCAAACTATAGTACTGATTCCTTGAATGCTTTGCTTGCTGTTAAGCGAATACGCTTACGAGCTGGAATGCGAATTGGCTCACCAGTTGCTGGGTTACGGCCCATACGCGCTTTGCTTTCACGCACAAGAATTTTTCCAATTCCTGGAAGTGGCACACGATAGCCTTTCTTAAGAGCAGAGTGAATCATGCCAGCAAATCCGAAATAAACATCACGTGCTACGCGACGGCTATCAAGATCGCAGCAACCCTTAAGCTCTTCGAAAAGTTCGCTTTGAGTATATTGCTTGCCATTTTTTGGCTTATTTACTTTCACTTTCTTTGGTGTAATTGCCATGTGGTTTTTCTCCCTTATTAAAAATCGCCGAATCAAGCATTTGTAGAATTATTCAAAAGTTCTAAAAACATTGATTTATCGGTGTTATATAAACTTCACGACAATTAAAGCAACAGCAAAATGTAAAAAATTGCCCATTTTTATTAATTTTTTCAGTGGTCTTAGTTCTACAATTTTCTAGTGGGACTCTATTTGACACGCTAAGGTCTTCATTTTATTGAATATTTTAAGGAATGTTTAAAAACATAGCTTTTCGCCAGCTGGACTCAAAGGCTTAAAACTTAGCAAACGCTTATCGTCTGAAAGTTCAAACTCAATGATTAAATCAAAATACTTTTGATAATGATTTAAACGCTCAGGCCATTCCACAAAAGTCACTTTTGTCCGATCGTGAAGATAACTGCCTAACTCTTCATAATCAGACCCACTAGTTAATCGATACAAATCAAGATGATGAATCTGATACAGAAGAGTTTGATTGCTTTCGTATATATGCTCGATCACATAGCTTGGACTTGAAACATGCGCGCCGGGATTTAGTGTTTGTAAAATGCCGCGCACAAATTCAGTTTTTCCCGCTCCAAGCTCGCCACTTAAACCAATTACTTCGCCCCCAGATAGTTTGGTAGCTAATTTCGCTGCCAAGGCATGAGTTTCGCTGATGCTTTGAACGATCAATTTCTGGTTACTCTTGTCCATTAAAAATTACGCCCGCGGAAAAATACAAATAGCTTCAGGTTTTACTTCTTGTTGGCAAAGCAATCGATCGATTACGCGTGGACTAGCATCAGCAATTTCACGAGCAATTAATCCAAGTGAATAACCTTTTTCTTCACGTAATTGTTGCGCGGTTTCGCCGTGGATAAATGCCCCCAGCTTTGCTGCGGGCAAAGACTGAATGCCCCGTGCCAGTAGCGCCCCGAGAATGCCGCTTAAAACATCCCCGCTGCCTGCCGTTCCGAGATCGGGCTCTTCATGACAATCGAGTGAAGTTTGACCATTTGGCGCAGCAACAACAGTGCGTGCACCTTTAAGCACAACAACTGAGCCTGTAAGCTCTGCAAGTCGTTGCGCAGACTCAATCCGCCGCACTTGAATTTCTGCGATTGGTTTTTCAAGCAAGCGAGAGATCTCCCCAGGATGTGGCGTGAGAATAAAATTAGGGCCGAGTTGTTTTAACTCCGCAGCATTTGCAGCTAAAATATTTAGCGCGTCGGCATCAAGGACAGTGGGGATATTTTTTGCGCGTAAAATCTGAATGCTTTCAAGTACGATATTACTTTGCCATGTTGCTGAGCCAAATCCAGGACCTAAGACAATAGCATCTTTGTTAGTTAGAACTTCAGTAAGCTCGCTGGGCTTAATCTCAAGACACATCATTTCTAAGACGCCGTGCTGAACTCCAAGCAGGCCTTCGTGATTAAGCCCAAGCGTAACTAAACCTGCGCCACAACGATGGGCCGCAAGACCTGTAAGCTTGGGGGCTCCATACTTGCCGCTTGAACCACCAATCACAAGGACGTGACCGCGAGTGCCCTTATGCGCGTCTGCCGTAAGTGGGTAACAAGATTTAGCTAGAGCTATCGCCTCTTCTGTAATCAGACACTCAAGCGGAAAATCACTTAGCAGTCGTTCTGGAATACCGATATCAACACAGAATAATTTACCGACATATTTCCTAGCAGGATCAAGCAAGAGGCCAATTTTGGGAGTTTGCAGTGTAATCGTAATGTCAGCCTTGACGACCTCACCAAGCACAGCACCGGTGGTTGCATCAATGCCACTGGGTTGATCGACTGCGATACAAAGATGCCCTGCGTTAGCTAATTTATTTGCTAACAAAATTAGCGCTAATATTTCAGCACTTGGAGCGTTGGCGCTTCCGGTTCCAAGAATTGCATCAACGATTAATCCGGCCTTACTTTGATGAGGATTAAATTCGGCTGTGCCAAGAGGAGAAATTGTAACGCCTGCTAACTCTGCTTTCTCGGCATGAAGCTTCGCTTCGTTGCGATATGCTGACACCTGCTGTGCAGCAATCACCTGCACGGGAATACCGCTCTCGGCACATAATCGCGCGACAACAAATCCATCGCCAGCGTTATTCCCTTTTCCACAAAGAATAATTACGCCCTGAGCAAGCTCTGCGGGAAATAACGCTTGAATCAGCTTGAAGATAGCTCTGCCGGCTTGATCCATCAAGCGTTCGGCCGCAATTGCCCCCGAGCTAATTACAGCCCGATCGACTTCCTGCATCTCTTCAGCGCTAAGTAATTTCATTAATTAGTGTCTAATTCTTAAGCAGTTGCTGCTAATTCAGCTTGCACTACTTCCGCAACTTCCTGGGCAATTGCTTGACAGATCAGCTGATCATCAGCTTCGACCATCACGCGTGCTTTTGATTCTGTGCCAGAATAGCGTAAGAGCAATCGTCCGCGATCTTTTAATTTCTTTTCTGCGGCAGCGACAACTTTGCTGACTTTGGGTAAATCCATAAAAGGAATTTTTCGAGTTACAGCAATATTGAGCAATACTTGTGGAAAACGTTCAATTAAGCGGTGAAAATCAGAAAGTGGGCGATCGGCTCTACGCATTGCCTCAAGCACTAAGAGCGACGTTAGTATGCCGTCTCCTGTAGTATTATGATCGAGCGCAATTACATGCCCAGACTGCTCGCCACCAAGATTCGCCCCGAGCTTTTGCATTTCGGCCAAGACATAACGATCGCCGACGTCTGCACGTGCCAAACTTAAGCCTAACTTGGCTAAGCTTTTCTCGAACCCATAATTACTCATCACCGTGCCAACGACAGTCTTACTCTTGAGCTTACCGCGTTTAATCCAATCATGCGCGAGGATCGCCAAAATCAAATCCCCATCAATCACTTTACCGTTTTCATCGCAGATAATCACCCGGTCGGCATCGCCATCAAAAGCAATTCCCAAAGCAGTCTTATTTTGCACCACAACATTCGCAACTGCCTGCGGATATAAACTCCCACACTGATCATTAATATTTGTGCCATTTGGCTCATCGCCAATAATCGAAAGTTTTGCGCCAAGTTCTTGAAAAACAAGTGGCGCAACTTTATACGCAGCTCCATTGGCCGCATCCAAAGCAAGCGTTAAACCTTCAAAACTTATTTCTCGGCTCACCGCTTCCTTGAGGAAAACAGCATAGCGCCCAATTGCATCATCAATACGCGCGGCTTTACCAATCAAACCTGGGACGGCACGAAGCTCGTCAAGGTGCCCCGGCTCCATTAAGCGCTCGATTTCAGCCTCAGTCTGATCAGCGAGCTTAAATCCATCTCCACCGAAAAACTTGATGCCGTTATCTTCATAACCATTGTGTGAAGCAGAAATCACTACCCCTGCATCGGCCCGCATGCTTTTTGTCATGTAAGCAATGCCCGGCGTTGGTAATGGGCCAACGAGCAATACGTCCACACCCATCGAAGTGATGCCGGAAGCCAAGGCAGTTTCTAGCATATAGCCGGAAAGGCGCGTGTCTTTTCCAATTAGAATACGGTGATGTCCGCGGCTACGACGCAGGACATGCGCCGCGGCACGCCCTAGGCGCATCACAGTCTCAGAATCCATTGGAGCAAGATTAGCAACGCCTCTCACTCCGTCTGTGCCAAAAAGTTTTTCGTTCATGCTAATTTGTAGCAGATTTATTAATATTCACAGTCACGCGGGATGGTGTTGTTGATACCAAATAGACACCCTCTTGAAGTCTTGAGTTACCATCCAAAATCACTTCTGGATCAAGCTCTAAAACTCCAGCTTCATAGGATCGGCAATCGATTTCAAGTTTTAGTTCACGCGTATTGATTTTCTCTAATACTTCATTTGGGCCAGTAAGATCAACTTTGACACGACCCGGGCTAACTGCGGCAGCATAGCCATCTCGGGTCACAACTTGTACCGGGATCTTATCAAAGCTCTTCAGGGCTTGTTTCTTACGCACGCTCAGATAAGCATGCACTACACTGGTAGATAGCTTCACGGTTGCGCGTGGTGGGATGAGTTGCAATTCTAGAGACTGATCCGCTTTAACTTTGGCCAAATCAATTGGTTCGGCACTAACCATTTGCACTGAACTTAATTCGCTCTCTGGACCAATCAAGGACACAAATCTTGGCGTAGCACGGATATCGCTAATAAATAAATCTTCGGTCAAAGCACCAACACGCTCGAGATCGACTGGGACTTCCTTACGCAACAATTTATCAAAACGTAATTCGATCATCGATGGTCGGATCTCGACAATTTTCATTCCACTCGGGACGGGGACATCGAAGTTATTGAGCTTCACACTATAACTGCGACTTAAGCGGTTTGGTAACGAAACAATGACTTTATCATCGGCACGCGAGAATTGATCAACTAGCGGGGCTGGTCCACGCACGGTTACCTGCACTGTCATGCCACGGTCAAAATCTACCGGAGAAACTACGACAAGGTCGTTTGGCAAATTCCTAAAATCTACCGCTAAATTAACATTGCGTACAACTGAATTGTCCGGACTGTAAAAGTATAACTCGAGTAAGAGCGCAATGATTACCGAAATTAACTTCAATCCAAGGTTTTCAGAGAAGAAGCGCTTCATTAAAGCACCTCCCGATTATTAGATATCAAGGCCCCTGGAGTTGTTGTCTCAGACTGCACTGTTTCAACCATGACCTCACTGGTCGGCTCACTTTTGGTGGCTTCAGAATCTTCATCAGGACGGCTTTTAGGGCGGCGTAAGATTCTTTTCAATAGTGCCTGATTACGCTTTTGCTCACGAATCACGATTAAGCGCGTAAGCGATGTGAGCAAAGACTTTTCATTTAAGTCACGGGTAATCCGCCCTTCACGCACTAAAGAAATTGTGCCAGTTTCCTCAGATACTACAATCACCAGCGCATCCGACCGCTCAGAAACGCCAATTGCTGCGCGGTGACGCGTGCCCAGGCCACGCGAGACATTGGGATTAAAGGTCAGTGGCAAAACAGAACCTGCGGCAATAATCTTATTGCCACTACAAACCACTGCGCCATCATGCAACGGCGAAGTTGGTAAGAAAATACTAATCATTAATTGGTAACTGATATCAGCATTAAGCTTAACTGCATTTTCAGTAAATTCTTCGAGCCCAACATCGCGCTGAATTACAATTAATGCGCCTAAGCGCCGCGAGCTCAGTTCTGCAGCGGCGCGGCAGATTTCTTTAAGCTTTTGCTCTACGCCTTTTCCCATGCCCATTCCCAGGCCAGGTCCAAGCCCCATTTGAATCAAACCGCGGCGGATATCTTCCTGAAAGAGCACGACCACAACAAAAATTGCAGAGCCGAGAAAATTTCCTAAAATCCAAGTTAGGGTCACAAGCCCAAGTTCGCGTGCAACCACATAGATGAGAAAAATCATCGCCAGCCCAGCTAGCATTGGACCAGCGCGGGTACCTTTGACGAGAATTAAAATGCGGTAGACAACAAAGGAGACAACGATGACATCAATTAGTGAGCTTAAAATTGTCCAGTTAGGAAATAACATTCCAGCTTGAATAACTTCTGCGGATGGAATGACAGGCGTGAACAAGTAAAAAATCTCCCTTAATATTTAAACTCAATTCCACAGAAAATCCTTAGGCGTTTCCGATTGGAGCGCCTTCCGTTATAGGTTTAAGATCTACCGTAGAATCATCATTGCCGTTACCTGATTCGGAACTTCCACCCGAAGAACCTCCGCGAGCGCCAGCTAAAATCTTACTGACCTGCTCTGCATCAAGCGTTTCTTCTTCGAGTAAGCGTGTCGCTAAAGCATCGAGTTTTACTCGATTAGCGCGCAAAAATGTGCGCGATCGGTTCAATTGCTCTTCAATTAATCGCCTGATTTCTTCATCAATTAAATTTGCAGTCTCCTCGGAATAGTCACGAGTTGAAGTAATTTCACGTCCTAGAAAAACCGCTTCATCGCGCTTACCGTAGGCCAGTGGGCCGAGACGATCGCTCATGCCCCACTCGCAAACCATGCGTCGTGCTGTGCGCGTGGCTTGAGTAATATCAGAACTTGCCCCAGAGCTGATTTCATTGAAAACAATTTCCTCAGCGGCGCGACCACCGAAGCAAACGCAAATCCAATCGAGATAATATTCCTTTGTATAATGATAGCGATCGCCTTCTGGGAGTTGCTGCATTAAGCCCAGCGCAACTCCTCGCGGGACAATCGTAACTTTATGTACGGGGTCAGCATGCGGGCAAAGTTTGGCCACAAGCGCATGTCCTGCTTCGTGATAAGCTGTAATGCGCTTTTCTTTCTCGGTCATGGCCATGGAGCGGCGCTCTGAACCCATTAAAATTTTATCTTTGGCAAACTCGATATCCTTCATCGAAACATGCTCGGCATCATTTGCCGCTGCATAAAGCGCAGATTCATTGATGAGGTTGGCAAGATCGGCTCCGGCAAACCCCGGGGTGCCGCGTGCTATTTTGGCAAGGTCAACATCTGAGGCCAGCGGAACTTTCTTGGTATGAACTTTTAAAATCGCCTCACGTCCGCGCACATCAGGAAGCGGCACGACTACAGTGCGGTCGAACCGTCCGGGGCGAAGCAGTGCTGGGTCCAAAACATCAGGACGGTTAGTTGCTGCAACTAAAATAACGCCTTCATTCGTTTCAAAGCCGTCCATTTCCACTAAGAGCTGATTGAGTGTCTGCTCACGTTCATCATGACCACCGCCGAGACCGGCACCACGGTGACGTCCGACGGCATCGATTTCGTCGATAAAAACTATGCAAGGCGCATTTTTCTTGGCACGCAAAAACAAGTCGCGCACTCGTGAAGCACCAACGCCGACAAACATTTCAACGAAATCAGATCCAGAAATACTAAAAAATGGCACGCCTGCTTCGCCGGCAATTGCCTTAGCCAGTAGTGTTTTCCCCGTACCAGGACTGCCAGCAAGTAGCACACCCTTAGGAATGCGGCCGCCAAGTTTAGTGAATTTTTTGGGGTCTTTTAAAAATTGCACAATCGACTGCAATTCATGCTTACACTCTTCAATCCCTGCGACATCTTCAAAAGTAATTTTTCCGGGGCCTTCCTCCAGCATGCGCGCGCGGCTTTTTCCGAAACTTAAGGCCTTGCCGCCGCCAACCTGAACTTGTCGCATGAAAAAAATCCAAACTGCAATCAGCAATAGCATCGGCCCCCAATTGGCAAGAATCACTAAATACCAACTGTCTTCTTCCTTGGGCTTGGCTTCAACACGAACGCCAGCTTCGAGTAGTGTTTTCACGAGATCTTGATCGCTTTGCGGAGGCAGTTTAGTTAAAAACTCACTTTTCTCTTTGGCATCAGCTTTGAATTTATACTGACCCTTAATTTCACCTTCCTTAATCACGACTTCGCTGACGCGGCCTTCTTTTACGGCCGAACGGAAATCTGAGTATGGGATTTCGGTTGCGCCTTGATGTGGCTCGCGCATCACGTTGTAGAGCAGGCCCACCATTAGCGCTAAAAAGAGCCAAAGCAATAAATTTCTAGATAAATGATTCAACTGTTAAAATCCTTTGTCGTCTACCTGCAGATAAATCCACCTTAAGCCTTATAAGAAATAAGCGAAGTCTGCACAATCCTTGAGCATTTAGACCGATCTAATCGGTCTAAATTGTCCAGTAAACAGATTTTACTGGACCAGTAATAAAAACGCATAGATATAAATTTCAAGTGATAACAAAAATTTATATCTATGCGTTTAATATAAAGATCTGCACCCCTTGGTGTCAACTTTTATGAACAAATCACTAGATCGTCTGCATTGCCAACAGAAAGAGACGTACCGTGTCCGAGTTCAATCACTGCACCAGGCTTTGTGGGGCCGCTGCTTGCCAGCCATTCAGATGCTCTCACCCATGCAGAGTATCCGACTTTTAAGACTGAATGATGTTTGTTTTGATTCAATTTAGACTGAGAAATCATCTGATCTCTCAGCACGCGCCACTGCAGCGCCTTAGGTAGGGCTAATAAGTCACTGCGTTTGAGGGCGTTTACACTCGGTATTTTAGCGAGAATTTCATCGCTATAGCTATTAATCAATGCCTCATCGGCATGCATGCGCGCGACAAATTCGGAGAGCGCGCTATCGACTTGTGGGTTAATTTTATTGCGGATTAAGGTCAATAGTTCGTGGCGAATAAAATTTCTCAGATAATACTGATCTTGGTTACTTGGGTCTTCGACGAAAGGAATTTCTAGCTCTGAACAGTATGCGCTAAGTTCGGTTCGGCTTAAATCTAATGCCGGGCGAAAGAGTTTACGTTCTTGATCATACTCGGCGATGCACCCAGCCTGGGTGAGTAAGCGTCCAGTAAGCAAGCGACTTAAAAGTGTTTCGGCCTGGTCGTTCAGGTTATGTGCTGTGACGACCAGGTCTGCAGCTTGATTGAGGCGTACAGATTCTAAGAATTGATAACGTTTTTCTCTTGCCCATTCTTCGGTGCTGCGGCCTTGATCTTTTGCTGCCAAATTGACGGTGAAAAAATCAAGTCCATAGTGGCTTGTGCGATCTTGAACAAAGTTTTGGTCAGCATCACTTGTCGGGCGCAGTTTATGGTTTACGTGGGCGACACTGATTTTGATATTTTTTTGGACTTTAGAGACTTCAGAAAAAGCGTGTAGCAGAGCTGAGGAGTCTAAACCTCCGGACACAGCGAGCACTAAGCTAAGCTCCTTTTTTTTAAGGCGTGTGAGGAGCTCTTGGCATTTGTCTCGAATTTTTCCGAAAACAATTTCTCTATACATTTTGCTGATATTTATGAATCAACAAGCACGGAGTTGCAAGAATGTAGGCCGTTCTAAAGTAATTCATGGGTGTAAGCTCTACAAGCTTTGGCATTGAGTTGTTGTGAAAACTAACCCGATACGAGGGATAAATACCAGGGATTAAAATGACAAGGGCTTGAATATGTTCTTTCTTAGCTATGGCACTGCGTTACTATAAGAATCGCTCAGTGTTTTCCGTAGCAACAACATGCAAGATTCCCTCAGGAATTAGGTCGCACTTAGAGTGCAAATCATAAACTACAGCGCAACATAAGGATTGCAACTTAAGAACCTGCTATAAAATGCCGATACTTCTTTCGAGAGCAATATGAGATCTTATGGGAATGGGAGTTCTGGATCGAAAACAATTTGACAATTCTCGGGGTTTCACACTGGTCGAGTTATTAGTGTGCGTAGCTTGCATCAGCATTCTTTCAGCTGTTGCAATTCCCGAAGTTCAAACGCACATTGTCCGCACTAGAAATGCTAAGGCCGTTTCTAACATCCGTAATGCGATAACAGCACAAGAAGTTTATTATACCGATAATTATACTTATGCAAATACGATTACTGAGTTAATTACTGTCGGGTTGAGAAAAAATGATGATATCCTAATGAGCATCAATGGAGCAATTGGTGGCATGGGCGGGAGTTTCGTGACAGACACATTCTACGCCTTCACTGCTGTACATGACAAAGGCCAGTCAACTTTTAACACGACTCCTGGTTCGTACGCTTGTTATAACTTTAGAAGTGACAGTGGCACCCTAACGAAAGCTACGGGTGGTCGCGGTGGAGTGGTGTGCGTAACGGGAGATTAAATTTTAGGGAAGTAACCCCGTAGCAAAGATGACGAGCAGGATAACACCAGTTTGTTCGATGGAAGCTTTCTGCTTAGCCATGGTATGGGATTATTTACTGAATAAAAGATTTTGTAAGCGTGGATTCTCGAGATGACGCAAACTTGTAATGCTTTTTCAATGCTTGATTATAAAAAGAGCCGAAGTAGTAATTAAAAACATTATAAAAAAATTGGGAGGAGCAGTAATGCAATTGTGCTCCTCCGGATTGGCTCAATTTTGGCTTACTTCTTGCAACGCAGTGCCGATGAGGCCCGGATGTTGAAGATAGCTATCGAGCTTATGACCGCCTGCGCTCTTAACTGTAACTACAGGAACCTTCTTGTTTGGTGCTCTGACCAAAAAGGGTTCGATGTAGACTACAGCAAGGCGATCAACTCTGTCGGGTTGTTCCTCGAGAACCTGATTTGCGACTTGTCTTGCAAACTGAGCACCTTGCGAGTGTCCAATTAAAATCACATAACGGCTTTTCGATTCGAGCACGCGCTGAGCGAGTGCATCGGTCATATACGACGTCATTGGATCCTTGATGCCAGCAGCGTTGAGCGGATAGCCCCACGATACGACTTCAAACCAGTCAAAAATCCCCGCAGAATTATTCCGAAAACCATAGAACCTTACGTCCTGAAGCACTGGCTCAACTTCTTGAGCGGCCAAGGTGTCGACATGGCGTTGGAACTTGTCGTCGGTAGAATTTACGCCACCAATATAGATCACCTCATAGCGAGGAATCTTCTGGTCATAGGCCGCAGTCTTAACAGATGACGATGGTTCGACGAACGCATAGCCATTCTTATTCATTGCTGCAATCAGACTAAAAAAAGTCGGGAACCCGAACAGGATCACTAGGATCCAGATCATCGCTTTCCTCCTTACATTTGACTTCGTGTTGAGTTTCATAATTCCTCCAGAAATACCTTGAGATTTTTTCTCAAGGTATTTCTGGTTGTGAATGAAAGACACGTTTAAAACCTGAAATTACTACTTCGACTTTTTAAGCTTTAATCAGGCGCTAAGCGTAGGCTTAATTAAGACCGCTTAAACAGCCGAAGTTGGACAAACTACCTGGATTCAAATGTCAGAAATTAGCCAGAATCAAATCAGGCCTTATCCTCAATGTTATGGACGTTAAAAGCTTGGTGTGTCTTTTACAAAAAATAGCGCTCGTTTAATGCTCTTAATCAACTTAGTATGAGTTTTTTCCATGGTACGGGGTTACTAGTAAAACAGCTCATAGCGCCATAAGTCATTGAAATCAATATAAAACTCCAATCTCATCTAAAATAATCAATTATCGATTCTTTTCCACTCAAGTCATCATCTAAACTAGGTCGATATTTCTTAAGCGGATTAATGAAATAGCTCATTAAATTAGCATACACGAGCACTGCTTCAGGGCAGTTGCAAAGGCGTTTTTTAAACAGGTTTTTATCGCAAGATGATCGCTCGCACGCTTGATACTGGATCACTTATCGCTGGTCGATACGAAGTTATCTCACTCGTCGGCACAGGCGGTATGGGCACTGTTTATAAAGTAATCGATCGCTCACTCGATAACACAATCATCGCTCTTAAATTTATTCACCCGCACCTGGTCCAAGATTCTGTGCTCTTCGGACGTTTCCGCAATGAAGTACTCGTTGCTCGCGAATTACATCATGAAAATATCGTAAGTATCTACGATCTCCAAGACACTGGAGAAGGCTCATACTTCATCTCTCTCGAGTTCATCGACGGTGAGAGTTTGAATAATCTCATTTATGATGAGCGAATCTCATTAAGTTTTCAAAATGTTTTATTACTACTAGAACAAATTGCAACAGGACTTGCGCATGCGCATTCACGTAACGTCATTCACCGCGATCTCAAACCTGATAACATTCTTCTGCGCCGCGATGGCGTTGTAAAAATCACAGACTTCGGACTCGCTCGCATGCTCACCCATCAAAAGGGCTTTACCCTTAACGGCGAAACTGTCGGCACACCCCACTACATGTCACCTGAGCAGATTCGCGGACACGATGTAGATACGCGTTCTGATATTTACTCTCTGGGAATGATTGCCTACGAATTGCTGCTGCGCAATCGCCCCTTCGAGGACCAGAGCTGGTTCAGCCTAGCCACCCGCCATCTGACTGAACCAATCCCTGACTTAAGGGAAAGCAAAGTCCCCGTGCCACGCTGGTTTGAACAGCTGTTCACACGTTGCGTTGCTAAAAATCGCGAAGAGCGCTGTAGTTCTGCCGAAGAATTTCTACAGATCATTCAATATTACAGCACACACCCTGATGAATCGCTATCGACTGACTTCGTGATCGTCTCTGCCCCAAAGGGCGAGGAAACAACAATTGCAAAACCAGCCGAAGAAACAACAGTTCAACAAGAACGCCCTGCCTCAAAAACACTCTCAGCAACAGATGTCGACGAAATTTGGAGAATTCGCCGTCCCGAATCATCGCTCCACCGCCAGTCTTCTCCATCAGTCCTAACAGCACTTGAAGCAATTACAGAACAGCCGCACGTCGAAGCACGCAGACAAACACTGGTCCGCAAAAAAGTTTCAAAAAGTGATGTCATATGGGACATTGTAGGTGTGGGGCTATTCTTATTGACTTCGGTTGGTGCTTACTTCTGGTGGAGTAGTAAGCAAACTGGCCCTGAAAATGTAATGCGCGCCGCAACACCTGCCGCAAGTTTAGGCCAAAGCGAACAAGCTACTCAAGCAATGCTACCACAAGCAAGTGCTAAACTTGAAATCGGGACAATTGAATCAAACTGGATCACGCTCGGTGACAGCGGAATCTTACGCTCAATTAAACTGCCCATTACCAACACTGGCAAAATTCCCGCTGAAAAGATTCTCGCTGAAATCACACTTCCCGATGGTGGAGTTGTCAGACGCCCAATCGTCGGAACAGTAGAGCCCGGAGCAACTGCAGAATTTCAAATTGAAGTTAAAGAAGCTTCCTCAAAACGTGGCAACCCACAAGTCAAACTACGCTGTTTAAGCTGCGGCGACGATCGTCAGGAAGTCATGAAATTCATGAACCTACGCGCAACAGGATATGAAATTCATCGCACGCCTCAGCAGCGCAAGGCCCCTCGCAAACACTGAGTCGACACACGTTCAGATCGATCCACTGCACTAGGGAAACTAAGTCTTGAGGTAAGAACACATGATAGTGAATACTATAGTCAATCTTCACTAAATCGTGCGCCTTGGCAATCGCCTTCTCACGGGAAAGATCCTCCACGAAATTGGCATAGTCTACATAGTGCTCAAAATCTCGTTCAAGTGATGGGGCTTGGTAGTCAAGAATCAAATGTTCCAAAGTTGTGCGCACACGCTTAGCATCAAAGTTCATGCGCTTATCTGGTACTACTAGATAGATCAACCCACCCGGCTTAACGACGCGATGCCAATGTTGCAATGCTTGAATTGGGTTTCGCATGTGCTCGATCACATGCGCTGCAATCAAAAAATCATACTTGGCATTCTCAACTGGCTGGAGCGTTTCAGCATCACCAATAATCGTCGGCTCAACTAGATCAAAGTCTCGTAGCTCCGCATAATGTTCGCGCATTTCTTTAACCGTTAGCCTGTCAATATAGTCCATTTGCATCCCCGCATGCGTTGGCATGGGTCGATGCAGTGGTCCAATCTCAAGGCCGCAGCCGCTGAGTTTATTAGTAAAATGACTGCGCCAATCAAGTGGCACAACGCGCTCATATGAGCGGTCGTCCATCACCGCTTGTGGCATTTGACATGGGACATGCAAGCGTTCCTGAACAAAACCTAGACCTTTGCCGATTTTTTTCCAAACGCGACCCAATGATGTGTTAGTGCAAGACTCTGATAAAATATATTCACGCATGCCAAACTCATAGCATTGATTAAGCTAGAATTAAAGCCTTACGCTACTGGGAAA
This sequence comes from bacterium, assembly GCA_016786595.1. NCBI lineage: Bacteria > bacterium. The sequence continues at coordinate 30,549 of JAEUWB010000006.1, forward strand.
AACTATGTAAATGAGCAGCAGTTAATGCTTGCGCTGCTTACTTGCAATATACTTAGCACGAGATTTTCGTGAACGCCGCGAACCTCCCGATGAGAGCAAGGAAAGTAGCAAAACTTCCCCTAATAGGTCGAATGCTAGAAAAGCTACAGCCCCTGAGACAACTCCTGCCAATCCAACTTTCATGTAGCGTTCTTTACACTCTGAAGTCTGACAAATTTGAGTTGCAGCTTCAGCAGTGTCTAAACGCTTGAAGCCAAAATAAACAACTCCAAGAGCAATCAAACAAAAAATTATAAAACGTTTTGTCTTCATAACCAGATTGTATCAGTCTGGGTATCGCTATTCTAGAGGGGTCTGTCGCGAAACTAAATTTCGCGACAGACCCTAGAGAGCTTCAACTTAAATTTATTAGAATAAATATTCGCTTTTTAATGGACAAGTTCGGGGTAAATTAAGTCAAAACGCGGGATGTCGACATCAATCGATTCGCCGGCCCCAGTAGTTAGCGTGTAAGTGCCATGCATTGAACCTACGGGGTCAGGAATGACACAACCTGAGGAATACTCGAAACCTTGCCCTGGGCCAATCACTGGCTGCTCACCGACAACACCATCACCTTGAACTTCCGTGTAAAGCACACCGCCAGAAAAAACAAACCAATGCCTGCGCATTAACTGCACGGTTTCCTTGCTGACATTCTCAATCCTTACAGTGTAGGCATAGGCATATTCGTGCCGTGAAGGGTCAGACTGATTGGGGACAAACTGGGGGAAAACGGTAATGCGGATATCGTTGGTAGTCAGGGAATATGAAAATAGATGCTCTTTCATCTAATTCAAGAATACCTTCCCTGATAGTCCCAGATCAAGGAAAAGTTTTTGGCACGCGACAAAGAAATTAGCCAAGATCGGACCTAATCAGAGCTTAGCTAGTGCTTAAGAGCCAATGTCGGTGCGGTAATAGATCCCATCAAAATGAACTTGTCTGACGGCAGCATAAGCCTTTTCTGCTGCTTCATGCATGGTTTGTCCGAGCGCAGAAACAGTCAAAATTCTTCCACCTTTTGACCTGACATCAGCCCCGACCTTCCTTGTGCCTGCATGAAACACTGCAATCGTAGGAGAAATCTCTGGATTAATTTCAATCACCTTATCGTCCTCAACTTGCCTTGGGTAGCCACGTGAAGCACAAACAATACAGACGCAGGCTTTCGGTGTCCAACGCAACTCCACAGTTTGCAATTTACCATCCACAGCCGCATCAATTGTAGCAAGTAGATCGCTTTCTAAACGAGGCAAAATTACTTCCGTCTCCGGGTCGCCCAAACGGCAATTAAACTCCAAGACCCAAGCCTTACCCTGCGGGTCAATCATTAAGCCGGCGTATAGAAACCCTTTAAAGATAATTCCCCGTGCTTTAAGTTCAGCAAGCACCGGCACAAAAACTTCGGCTACGATTTCTTCTAAACGCTCTTCTGCAAAAACAGGTGTGGGAGAAATCGCGCCCATACCTCCAGTATTTGGTCCACTATTACCTACCCCCAGACGCTTGTAATCTTGACTGACCGCAAGTGGCAGCACCACTTCGCCATCAACAATAGCAATCACAGATGCCTCGCGACCCTGGATTTTCTCTTCAATTACAACCTTACTGCCAGCCGAGCCAAAAGCGTTACCGCTAAGCATATCTTGAGTTACTGAAATTGCTTGAGCAATTGAATCAGTTACGACTACGCCCTTACCGGCCGCAAGCCCGTCGGCTTTAATGACCAATTCTGCAGCTTGTGAACGGATGTAGGCTACGGCCTGATCGGCATCCGTAAAGACTCTACCTGGGGCGGTCCGCACGCCAGCTTTGAGCATTACTTCTTTAGCAAAACTCTTAGACCATTCGAGCTGAGCTGCCTCTTTAGTTGGGCCAAAGATTCTCAGTCCACGTTCCTGGAACACGTCAACAATTCCCTCAGCCAGCGGCGCTTCAGGCCCGACAATTGTTAAGTCAATTTTATTTTCTAAAGCCCAAAGTGCAAGCATGACTGGGCTAGGCGGGTTAAGTTCGACAATTGTTGCCAGCTCTGCAATCCCGGCGTTGCCTGGGGCGCAGTATAATTCCTGCAATCTAGGACTTTGCTTCAATTTCCAGCAAATCGCATGTTCACGAGCGCCGCTACCGATAACTAAGACTTTCATTAACATTCACCGCTAAATAGTAAAATTTATTTTGAATGCAAATTAGCATCCTTTGTAAGGAGTGTCATCAGACTTGGAGTCACGCGAAAACCCCTAATTTATAGAGATTCCAACAGATTCAAACAGCAGAAAAACTGAAGCATAACCTAGTCTAGCAGGGAATATTAGGTATGCGCGCATATCTGCTACAATTCGTATTGTTTTGCTTATCTCTAACTTTGTCTGCGTCTGCCGTTTTAAGTCAAGATGCAGGCAGCGGTGCGAGTGCATATCAACCACTTTCAAGTTATAATTTCCCGATCAATCTCGAGGACCCTGGCTCGGACCGTGAATACATTGAATCGATTTCATCTGAAATTTTCGAAAATCAAATAAATTCCTTGCCAGAGACTGTGCTTTCGGCAGAGCGAAAACAAATACTGCTCAGCCGACTTTTATATGAAGGCTATTTCTATTTATTACCAACTGAGCGTCTCGACTATCTAGCTTTGTGGACAGGCGATGTTAACGAAAAACAACTAATCAGAGGTCTCGAAGAGAGTGCAGCAGGTTCAATCACTTGGTTACTTAGCTGGTTGCCAGAGTCATGCAATCCTCTAGGGGGCGATGCGGTTGTCTGCGAGAAAGATCGTCCTTCAGAATCAGACCGCGCAGAGTCGGACAAAGAAGAGCTGAAACAACTTTTAGATGAATACATGCAGATCTGGGGACGGTTTGTACACTACGCAGTTACAGGCAATTGCATGCGCGACAATTATGGCACAGCCAGAACACGACTGGCGATTAAGAAATGTTGGCGCGAAGTCGACCTCGAATTGCTCTATAACGAAATCTGGTCAGACCTCTACGAGTTCAGAAACTACACGTCTTTCACAAAAGAAGAACGCAAACGAATCGCTGATATTCACAAAATTTCCGCCGAATTACTAGCGCAAAGCGACCGTCAAGCCTGGATCAACATTGGACTCTTAGAGGTTGAAATACTCTCTTGGGTCATCCCGTTTCGCTTGGGCGGCCTAGCGAGCGCGCCGCTTAAAGCTGTCGGTCTTGCAGCCTTACGCAGCAGCAGACTGACACCTTGGGTTTATGGATTTGTAATCTGGTTTACACGGGCGGAAAAAGTCATGCATACGTTTAGTATTGGCTTGCTCAAGGGTGCACAAGTAAGCCTATCGGAGATGTTTTATTATTCCTCTGTACGTCTTAAGTCTAAACTGGCAAAAGATCTTGTCCAGACTTTTGGGTCAGTCGCACACAAACTAGGAACAGACGAGATGTTCCTGAGGATGCTGAAAGTGAATTCCAATAAGAATGAGGCGACTATTAGAAGTGAGCTAAGCCGGCGTGTTTCGAGTTTACTTTCGCAAACGAGATATATTAACCCCAAATATATTCGAAAAATTAAATCCCCGATCGCAAAACAACATGCTGAATATTTATTAGCAGAACGTCATGGTGGAATATTCTCAATCGAAACTGATACAATCATGATTTCCGAAATCAGCCGACATCCTGGCAAAGCATTCCTGCATGAAATGCTTCACGGTCTTTCTCCTAACTTAGCCGCAGAATACCATCGTTTACCAAAAATTTACGAGGGAGCGACAGAATTTACTACGAATCGATTTTGGACAAAGTGGGGCTATCAACTACCACAGGAAACAAGAGCATACGAGAGCGAGGTGGCAGTATGGAACTCAATTTTGAACGCAATTAAGCGCGGTCAAGGCAAAGGTATAATCCAAGATCTGACGCCAGCTGACCAAATTGGCATGCGCTATCTTTTCGTTAAACCCATGTATGAAATCGATAGACTACTTACTCCAGGCCTGAAAAAATCAGCAAAGATTGATTCACCGATTAAGCATATTGAAAAATTATTAGAGCAAAATAACGGCTCAGCATGGGAGTCCGCGATGGATTTTATTGATGAGCTTTACCGTTAGTGAGATTACATCAGATATGAAATTAAAAAAATCTTCACATTGCTTTTTCTCCACATACTTAGTCTGCTTCTTTGCTAGCTCACTTCTAGCCCAAGACCAAGAAGTCATTAGCAAACCAAAAATCCATCTTAATTCACGTAGTGGCAATACGACCGCAACAAGCGATAACGCTGCCGTAGGTGCCTCAATTGTAATTGAGGCCATAGAAAGCGACTACGATCTCGGTGCGCGTCTCGAAATTAAACCTAAAGACGTCGAGCATTACGACGTTGTAGCCTCTTACGCTCCTGATGGCGTTGGCGACGAAGTCAATAATGGCATTTGGACTTATACTGCAAATTACTTTGAAGTCGGTAAAGAATATGACATTCGTGCCAAGCTTTTTAGTCGTTCTGGCATTGAATCCGAGTATGCCGAAGCAAGCTTAAAAATGGAGCCTGCGGGGATATTGCCCTGCAGCGAGAACGAAATCGTCGATATCGAATTTGAAAATCTTGGTTCAGAAAAAAATCCCGTAACTGCGCTAAGCTGGCGACCAGTCTGCGCACGTGGCAGTTGGGGGCTTCTATCAGCGACAAGCTATCAAATTTATAAAAACGGCGTACTGATGCCTGAAATCGAACCGGGCAATACGGCTTATGTTTTTGAAGGCACTTTGGAGGGCGATAGCTTTGAAATCAAGGCCTACGGAGAAGAGCCTCCAAATACAAATCCAGGCGCAATCACCACCTGCCCACAGATTAAGCCGGCTTTTGCCACACGTGGCGCAAATGTTGAAGTAATCCGCTGCGAACGAGTTGGAAATTGGCTACGATCGATTGTGAAATTTGCTCCTTGGGCTTCGGGCTCAGGAGTTACGCACCCAACCGGATGGCTCTCCATGTCTTATAATGCTAACCCTCCATGGTACAATTACCCGCTGGGCTTTATTGCTCACCCCACAAACCAAAGTTGGCAAATTGCAAATGCCTATGCTCTTTGCGCCTCAAATGAAAATACAAATACAGATCCTTGGCAGGCTGTAAGTTGGAATTGTCCGGACCCTGAGATCAATAGCGCTGTTTATCCGATTACTCAGTCAAACTACTATTGGGTAAATTTCGATCTGACGAGCTCAACTTCAGGGGGTAATTCAGCTTGGCCAATCACAAAGACCGTGAGTCGCTAGTCAAAGCTTCATTAATGTCGAAAATGCCTCTCTCCGGTAAAGACCATTGCCACGTCTAACTCGTCCGCGCGGCAAATCACGTCTTCATCTTTAATTGAGCCGCCGGGCTGGACAAGAGATTTAATTCCAGCTGCAGCTAAATATTCAAGCGTATCAGAAAATGGTAAAAATGCATCCGATGCAGCAGCAGCGTCCTGGACATCAAAACCTTGGGCTTGGGCACGCTCAATTGCAAGTCGTGACGAATCAACACGACTCATCTGCCCAGCACCAATTCCAATCGCCTTGCCATCTTTGGCAATCACAATGGCATTAGACTTAACGTGCTTACAGACAACCCAAGCGAGACTTAAATCAGTGAGCTCTTGCGGCTTTGGTTTACGCTTCGTAACCTGACGCGCCTGAGTAAGGTCTACAAGCGCAGCATCGTTTTCTTGGAGTAAAATACGTCCAAAGACCAATCTTGGAGTCAGTTCGCCTTGAGAATACAGCTGATCGGTAATTTGGAGCACGCGCACGTTTTTCTTCTGCGCTAAAACTTCAAGCGCTTGCGGGGCAAATTTTGGTGCAATAATAACCTCAACAAAGCCTTCGATAATTGCCTGAGCTGTTAGCGCATCAAGCGTGCTTGTGGTTGCAATAATTCCACCAAAAGCGCTGACGGGATCGCAAGCTCGCGCTGCCTGAAAGGCTTCCAGTAAAGTTTTGCCACAGGCAACACCGCATGGATTGAGGTGCTTAATAATTGCAATACTCGGCTCGCTTGCGGCAACTTGATTAAGTTCTCGAGCAAGCTGCCAAGCTGCATCTGCATCAAGCAAGTTATTATAGGAAAGCTCCTTACCTTGTAGCTGTTTTAGCTCCGGGGCAGAAGTAGTATTGGCGATCTCATAAAGTGCGGCCAACTGGTGTGGATTCTCACCATAGCGTAGAGCTTGCGACTGCTTGAGAGTAAAGTTTTCCACGCCACCAAGCGTCATTGCCTTGCCTTCGGCGTTAACTAATTTCTCGTTTAAGGATAAGTAGCGCGCAATTGCGCCATCATAGGCAGCAGTGAAAGTAAAAACCTTAGCGGCAAGCTCACGGCGTAGCTCCAAGGAGATTTTCCCTCCCGAGCTAAGCTCCAACTGCACCCGTGGGTAATCTTTTGGATCGATTAAGACCACTACGTCTTTGAAATTTTTTGCTGCAGCCCTTAACATTGCGGGGCCACCGATATCAATAAATTCAATTAAAGATTGATGCTCGGGATCGCCAGCATTAATCGTTTCACGGACTTTCTGCAAAAAGGGATAGAGATTAACGATCACATAATCAATTGGACCGGCATCAAGCGCTTGCAAATCTTGCATATGCTGCGCAGAGTCGCGTCGGGCTAAAATGCCGCCATGGATCTTCGGTGTCAGAGTCTTGACACGACCATCCATAATTTCGGGTTGTCCAGTATACTCACTAACCGCTGTGACCGCCACACCTGAGTCACGTAATACTTCGGCAGTATTACCCGTAGAAAGAATCTTTACGCCGCGCTGCTCAAGAAATCTTGCAAACTCAACCGCTCCGGACTTGTCGGTTAGACTTATTAATGCGTAACTATTCATTGCACTACCTTGATTGTGATTATACCAATTGCCAAAAAGTTTTCGGATAACGAAACTTTCTTCAAGTTAAGACTAGCGTAAAACAGCAAAAATTTTAGGATCTTTCAAGCTTCCTCGAATAGACTTCTTTCGAATGAGGATTATAACAACAGCTTAACATCTGGATATGATTGAGCAAATAAGGAAAATTTTTAAAAATTTTCAATCTTCTATCGAAAGAAGTCTATTTTGTTTTTTTCCATTTTTCTTGCGAAAAATGGATCATTAAACGTCTTTTGAATTTTTAATTCAAAAGACGTTTAATAAGCAGGGAGTCTGGGCAATCACTAGGGTGCAAGTTGCTTGACGGCGCGCTCAAGGCGGAAACGTTGTTCCTCGGGATGTGGCACTTTATTAGTAAATTCTTTATAGCTTTTCAACAGGCCACTACGCTCTGCCAACAACTCGCGCTTGCGACTGGCGCGAATATCCGGTGGTAATACTCCGGTGCCCTTAATAATCCCGACTAAACGATTTAGCAAATCAACGCGACTCTGCAAGTCGCTCTTGATCAGCAGCGCATCAGCCATTTCAGTAGAAAATTTATTGAGCACCTGATCGACGCCTTTTTTCATGACTTGCTTGAACTTAGCCAATTCGGTTTCAAGTTCTCGACCAAGCTGCGCCATGCGAGCTGCAGCGGCATCATCACTTAAGTTGCTGCGCCAACGCTCGACCGCATCAAGATATTGCAAAGAAATTGTTTTATAGGTCGCTCGCGCGCGCTCAACTTCAGCACTCTCCTGCGAAAGTTCTGGACCAAGTTGGTCGATTGCTTGTTGATCTAAATTTGTCTTGCGATCAAGCCAGAGGTAATAGCGCCTGCGTAAATCATCGTATTTCTTGGAGACTTGATCGCTGGCCTTACGTGTAGTCACAATTTCATCCTCAACTCTCGAAGCCAGGTCTTCCAATTGCTTTGGTTCTGTTAAATCAAGAAACTTCAAACGTTCATCAATTAAGGTAATGCGTGAACGGATATCGACCTTACTGGCTACTAGCGAGGACTTTTCTGCGTCTGACATAATGCCAACCCGAGGAGCATTTTGCGTGATCACCCGCGTGCGCTTCGCTGCTTCCTGATTCCAATCGACAAGCTCCACAGCAGAGTTATTACCAAACCAAGTCATCTCCGTAGGAGCAGATTCAGAAACGTCAAGCCTTGTAGCAGCAAGCATCGCACGCTCAACCGCAGGGTCGCGTGCCAGTGCAGCATCGATCAAGTCGTTTCCTTGTGGATTTGAAACTTCGGCACCTTCAGGAACAACGGCAACCTGAGGCCAGCTTTGCTCGCTTGCTGAATTCGGCATTTCCGTAGTGGGAATTGGCGGAATTGGAGTGACATTAATCGGTAGCTGAGTTTGCTGAGTTGTTGTCGAATGCGCTTGGGGTTGGGTTACTTCCCCGACATTACTAACAGTTGAGCGGGCAATTTGGACTTGATTCTCACGGGCGCGTGGGTAGATCGCAATCACCGTTGCCAAGAGCGATAGCAATACTGCGCCGAGCACAAAATATTGAATCCGCTCCAATTGCTCGACATGCTCGCGACGGACTTCTGTTTTTTCTTTGCCCGTCTTATCTTTCTGTTCCTTCTTACCGGATTCAACTTCAGATTTCTCAATCCGTAAAGCTTCAACTTTTCCTTCTTTTGGCTTATGCGCCTGACTTGTACTCTTGGCCTGACCATTGGTTTCAAGTGTCGCCTGAGGTTTAGCTTGGACTGAGGCATCTTCAACTTGCTTAGCTTCCTCTTTTGGTGGGAGCTTAGGTTCAACTTCTACCGATTTTTGGTGATATTTAACTGTTGCTGAAGTGACAATCTCCAACTCATCTTCTTCGAGATCGGGCGCCGCTGAAGCGCCAAACCCTGTGACTTCAACCACCTCAACTGTGATGTTATCTGTTCCACCCCGCTGGTTTGCAACATCGACGAGATGCTTGGCTGCTTCACCTGGCTCATAATTGCCAATAATTTCGATCATCTCATCTGCAGTTACGAGATTATATAGTCCGTCACAGCAAAGCAGGAACTTATCACCCTTTTCAACCGTTTGAGATAAGAGGCGTAGTTCGACTTCGATTGCAGCTGTCGGACCAAGTGAACGGCTGAGCATGTGTGCGATTGGATGATTTGCTGCCTCTTCTTCTGAGATTGCCCCCGAATCAACAAGCTCTTGCACTAGCGTGTGATCTCGCGTGAGCTGGTAAATCGTTCGCCCCCGCAACATATAAATACGAGAGTCGCCAACATGGGCAATCATTGCACGTTGGCCAATTAAGCCCAGCGCTACTAAGGTCGTGCCCATTCCAGATAAATTTTCATTATCCTTACTGGCCTCAAAAATTGCGGAATTTGCTTTCTCGATCGAAGCACGCAGCGTCTGCTCCGTGATTAAACCGTCTTGGTTAACTGAATTTTTCGCTACGATATCAACCGCCATCGCAGAAGCCGTAGCCCCACCACGAGCCCCGCCCATTCCGTCGCAAACGATAAATAAATTTCCCTTAGTCGAACGCAAGTAGCCATAAGAATCTTGATTCTCGGTACGTTGCATCCCCACATCCGACTTGACGGCGAGCTTGAGCAGTAGATGCTCGGCACCTTGGGATTTAGCTGGGTCTTTTGTTAGGTCTTCTGCCATCTGTATTTAGACGACAAAACTAGCCGTAAAGGCTCACAAAAAGCTAGAGCCTTTTCAATTTGATTCTGATAATTTAAAACAACTCGTTTCAGCTGGTAACTAAGTGAGATTGCTATATTTTTTCGGAATACCTAAGAAACCTTTCGGACATAGGGGATGTTTCGAGTAACTTGAGCGCCAGCAATTTTCTTACGCGCTTTCTCAGCTTCTTGGCTCGTCAGGAATCCAGGAACCGTGATTTTATAGTAGGTCTTACCGTTCGAACGAGTCGGCACCATTGAAGCCGTATACCCAATCTTCTTTAAGCGTCGAACTGTAACCTCAGCTGATGACTTTGCCGGATCAGATGAAACTTGAATCGAATATGTTCCCTTCGATTTAACTTCAGACGTTTTGATTGTGCCTTGAGTGGTACTGCTTGCTGCTTGATTGACAAGGGCACTTTCCTGAGGACTGGGCTCCGCTGCAACCATTGCGCGCGCTTGCTTCAAATCGACTGCTTCAGCCTGGTGCTGCTCAGCGACAACTGTTTCAACAGGCTCTGTGCTAGCAGCCTTCATTTCTGGCACTACCTGGGCAGCTTCGATACTCGATACTGAAGATAATTGAACGGGCTTACTTGGCGCCAGGGTGGCTTCTTGTTGATGACTGGCGACTTGAATTGTCTGCGCCGGCAAAGTCGAAGCGTTGGAAATCGTCTGGGCTCCTGCTACTTGTGCCGGGGCATCGAGATTTGAAGTTGCAGCCTGATACTCTTCAGCAATAGTTTTTGCAAGCTGAGTATGTTCCTGATTTCGTTCTACTGCAACCTCATTCAGTGGCAACTTCACGGCAAAACGCTCACTCTCTGAAAGCACTCGAGTCAAAGCCCTTTTTTCACCAGTTTCAAGGCCGATGAAAAAAACTACAGTTGCAGCAGCAACTGTTAGCAAACCAGTCATTAATACTTGTAGCCAGGTAATTGAAATTGAATCTGAAGTTTTCACGGCGTTTACTCCTCTCCGTTATGTGCCAACATGCTTAACCGATATAGTACGGAGCTGCTAGAGCTGACAAGGGCTAAATTACTCAGAAATTTCTCGATAATTTACCCTCAGTGTCCGGAGCAAAAATCTAGCTAACTCATGGACGATATTAGTGATTAGACGGTATTTTGAGTTTGTATTTAATGCTAACTCAGCTCGGACTTTTGGCGAATTATAGTAATAAAAGAACGCTCGCCCCAGATTTACAATTTCGCGGACCAAGATCTCGGGCTGGCGTAAGCGCTGTGCCAATTCAAAATTATGCCGCACCGCAAAAAGCGTTGTCCAAAGTGGTAAAAATTCTAAACAGCCAAAGAGCTGAAGAGGATTCAATCGACCAATGAGTTCACGCCGCGTTTTCTCATCGAGTGTATACTGACTGCTTTGATTTAAAAAATACTTAATAAACCACGGAATGTTTCTTCGCCCATTCAGATTTTTTAAATAGGCATTTGCATCCAGTTCGCGGTCTGCAATTAGCGCTAGTGCCATCAAATAATCATTGGCAGAAAAAGCTGCAACATCCCCGCGGACCTGCACTAGCAATTCAAGTGGTTCAAAATTTATCGAGCGGATGAGTTGGCGCAAATCTATTGGACTTATCACTGCAGTGCTGACTTGTAATCGACTCAAGAGCGCTTCCCATGGTTGCTCTAACACTAAGAGCAAGAATTGCTGCTTCCAATTGTCTGTCGCAGTCGCATTGAGAAATCCCTGCCCTCCGCGCATTAATGTAAAATTTTTGCTACCGGCAAAGCCTTGAATGATGCGCTCTGAAATTTCTACCGGCGATACAAGCCGTTGCAGTTGCGCGCGATATAGTTTGGCCAATTTAAACGGAGCACTCGAACTAATGTCACCCTCTCCAGGGATGTCACAAACACGCACTCCCGGAAATTCCGGCGTGCGCTTTAAGGTCTCTGCTTGCAATTCCTGGCCATAGAGCGTAGCGATAATTGCACTTAATTCCTCGGCAAAATCGAGATGCATAAAATTTAAACTTTTCCATGTAAGTCGAGCGCGATCTCTCGTTCAGACCTACTGACCTTTCCACTTAATAAAAATTCGAGTAATGCCGCTACAGGTAAATCTTTAAAAAGCTCCGCAAGCCAGCCAAGCCAACCCGTAGCATTCTCTTCGACTGTCAAACGATCGAGCCGCCCTAGATCAAGCTGCGGCAGGATTTGCTTGAGTATTCCACGCTGCGCCAAACTCTTGAGCACAACTAGAACCCTTTCTTCTTCTAAGCATTTTCTGAATTCAGAAAAAATTCGCTCCGGTGGCAGCCGTTTTATAAAATTTTGATTCACCGCCTGCGTAAATAAATCTTCGGTTTCGGTTGCAAAACTAAACCCTAAGCGCGTAGCAAAACGAATTCCCCGTAGCAGCCGCGCTGGGTCGTCCACAAAGCTTTGATCGTGAAGCACACGTAAAACTTTTAGCTGCAAGTCATGCTGCCCTGCGTGTAAATCAACGAGGGTAGTAAAATCCTCGGCCTTCAAGCTCAATGCCATCGCATTGATTGTAAAATCGCGTCGTGCCAAGTCTTGCGTTAAGTTTCCAGGAAAAACAATTGGCGGCAATCCCGCTTCCGGATATGTTTCACGGCGCGAACTAGCAAAATCAATTTCCTTAAAATTCATTACCCAAGGATCTGCAAATTGAAATTTAACGGTATTGTAGCGCTTGAAACTAAGCATTTTTATTGACCTAGCAAGGCCTTGGCTCGTCTCGACAAATATTTCCGTCCAACTCTCTTTTAGACTTGCGCACAGTTTCGCAGCATCACCTACTACTAATAAATCAATTTCGCGTGGCATTAACCCCAGCAGCAAATCGCGCACAGGGCCGCCTACTAAATAAAGGTCCGTTTGATTCCGAGCAAAAAAGTTGCCCAGGATTTTTAAGCTTGGCGCTAAATCATGCGGGATTTCAACTTTCTGCAGCATGCTAATTTAATTTACTCTCAGCCGTGATGTAAGACTTGGCGCGCTCGATAATTTTCTCAGGAACACCTGCAAGTTTTGCAACCTCAAGTCCATAACTCTTATCAGCCGCGCGGTCCTCGATGCGATGGGTGAAAACAAGATGCCCCGCCTGCTCGCGCACACCGACAGAAATACAAAATGCCGCACGCTTACTTAAAGGCAAAGCATTTAGTTCATGAAAATGTGTCGCAAAAATTGTGAGGGCTTGGGCCTCGTCATGCAGCCACTCAGCAATCGAGCGAGCCAAAGCCAGACCATCACTAGTTGCTGTGCCACGGCCAATTTCATCAATTAAAACTAGTGACCGTGACGTGGCTTTGCGAATAATCGTGGCAGCCTCTCGCATTTCAACCATAAAAGTTGAGTCCCCACGAGCCAAGTCATCGGCTGTTCCGATACGAGTGAAAATCCGGTCAACCAAGGACAAGCGTGCTTTTGTCGCAGGCACAAAAGATCCAATCTGAGCGAGCAATTGTATGACACCAATTTGTCGCAAATACGTAGACTTTCCACCCATATTAGGTCCGGAAAGCACGGCAAAACGTCGCTTCTCACCGTCGAGTTCGGCTTCGTTCGGCACGAATGCATGTGCACCAATAATATTTTCAACAACTGGATGCCGCCCACCAACAATACTAATCTTGGGTGCTTTACTAAATTCCGGACGCACGTAATTGCGACTGCGCGCGAGACTTGCAAAATTAGTAATCACATCAATCAGTGCAATCACCTGCGCAGACTGCTGGATTCGTGAAGCGTGCTGGGAAACTTCGCTGCGTAATGCAGTAAACAAATCGCGCTCAAGGTCGGCAGCTTTTCCCCGAGCAGAAAGTAGCTTAACTTCGATTTCTTTGAGCTCTTGTGTGACAAAACGCTCTGCGTTAACGAGTGTTTGCTTACGTTCAAAGTAATCAGGTATTTTTCCATCGGCTGGCTTCAAATGGGTTTTTGTGACTTCGATAAAATAACCAAAGACAGAGTTGTATTTGACTTTTAAACTCTGAATCCCCGTGGCTAAACGCTCCTTTTGCTCTAATCCAAGCAGGATGCTTTTCCCATCATCACAAAGCGTGCGCAGCTCATCGAGCTGGGAATTGTAGCCCGGATTAAAAATTCCCCCATCGCTAAGTTTTACAGGAGCATCTTCGCGAAGCGCAGTATTTAAAAGCGTTGCTAAATCCTCGAGCGCATCAAAATTTATCCCAAGTTGCTGCAGCAAATGTGCCTGTGAATTCTTAAATATCTCCTTAAGGCCTGGAAAAAGTCGTAGCGACTCTCCCAGCATTACTAAGTCTCTTGGACTAGCTCGACCATTTGTCACGCGGGTTAAGATTCTCTCCAAATCACGAATTCCAGATAGAATCGCCTGGATTTTCTGCATGTCATGCAGACGGTTGACGAGTTCAGCAACTGCGTCAAGGCGGTTTTCAATTTCAGCAAGATTCGTGCTCGGAGCAAGAAGAACTGAACGTAAAAAACGATTGCCCATTGGGGTCTTAGTGCGATTGATATGCTCGAAAAGTGAATTTTTTCGCTCGCCATCAATTCGTGCCTCGAATAATTCCAAATTGCGACGCGTTGAAGCATCGATCACTGTGCCAGTGCTGCGATCAATTAAGCGTGCTTCGAAGATCGAAAATGGTTTACCACAAGCAGTTTCTTCGAGATAACTCACCAACGAGTCAACTAGGAGCGTGCGCTCGAGATCTGCATCTACCAGCAGCGATTTTAATCCACGGGTTGAGGCAAATTTCTCAAGAACATCATGCTTTGGTCGTAAATTATAAGGGCGCAGCACAAATGGGATGTGCCGATCCGAAAAATACGTTTTTAATTCCTTAATCCACTCTGGCGCCGGGCTCGCATTAATTGTTGCCGGCAAAATTGCCTCGCGTGGAGAAATTTGCTCAATTAAATCCAATAATTCTTCTGGCGTTTCAGCGGTAGCAAGCTGCAAAGTTCCCAGTGAAATATCAATAAATCCTAGTTCAGCTCCCTTTCGTGCTGTGGGTAAAACCACGCAAAGAAAATTAAATTGCGTATCTGTGAGTCCGTCACCTTCAAAGCGCACCCCAGGGGTAACAATGCGTGTGATTTCACGGCGCACGATTGTCTTGCCTTTTGCGTTCAGCTCTGTTTCATCAAGTTGGGAAACAAACAAGCAACTAATTCCCGCATCGAGCAATTTGGGCACGTAATTATCAACGGCATGCAACGGAACCCCGCACATCGGCGTTGCACTCTCGTCATTCTTATCACGAGAAGTCAGTCGAATACTTAAAATTTCAGCGACTGTTTTTGCGTCTTCAAAAAAGATCTCGTAAAAATCTCCAACTTGATAAAGCACAACATGGTTTGGGTTTGCGTTTTTAACTTCTAAATAATGCTTGAGCATCGGGGCCAGCTGGACTTGGTCGACTTGGCTCAATTCTTTTGTCGGCGAGAAGAGATCGTCTGGGGCTGCTGCGGTCGTGGCTAGCGGTGGAAGCGCACTCTTTTGCACAGTATCTGGCTTTGCCTGCTTATTATTATGCTGAATTAATTCTTCAAAAGATAACTGCGACATTGTAAGGTAACTTTATTTGCAATAACTCCGCTGTTGATTATATCTGCTATACCCGTTGTCAAAAGTTTTCTCTGTTAACGAAACTTTCGTCAACGGGTATGTGTGTCCAGTAAAATCAGTTTACTGAACGGTTAGACTGAGTGCCTAACCCATAGCTTAAACAACAGATATTTTGGCACAGTCTACACAAAATGTATCAATATGCCCAGGGCAGCTCGCCTGCGAGCTGTAGCTTCGAGCCTGAATCAATCCCCTCCCGCTCAGCAATACCACCTAGCACTTCAAATACAAATTTTGCTGGCCCAGTACTTTCTCGTGAAGTCGTCGAAAAAGGTTCCGCAGCATGCACAACATTGACAACGATCAGCTTGGAATCAATAAAAATTAGGTCCAATGGGATCTCAGTATTTTTCATCCAAAATGATCGTTGCTCTTCCACCGGGAAAATAAAAAACATGCCATAGTTACTGGGCAAGCTCTGACGAAACATCAAACCGCGCTGGCGCTCCTCAGGGCTGCGTGCGAATTCAACATCGAATCGCTGCGATTGCTTACCCTGGGCATTTTCGAAATAGAGAAATTGCGTGTGGATTTTTTGCTTGGAAGCGTTATCCTCAGGAGCAAACGCGATCAACCACAGACCAAGCCCAAAGCTGACTAGCCCGAGCGTCACGTACTTGTAAAATCTCTTATTGAGCAACTTTCTTGAGCTCATTCATCAATTCAGGTACGGCAGTAAACAAGTCTGCCACCAAGCCATAATCTGCGACTTCAAAAATCGGCGCTTCAGGATCTTTATTAATTGCAACAACAACTTTAGAATCTTTCATGCCAGCTAAATGTTGAATTGCTCCTGAAATTCCAACGGCAAGATAAAGCTGTGGAGCCACAACCTTACCGGTCTGACCAACTTGCCAATCATTTGGGGCGTAACCGGAGTCAACCGCAGCTCGGCTTGCTCCAACAGCCGCGCCCAAGGCGTCAGCTAAAGGTACAATCACCTGGTCAAAGCTCTCCTTTGACTTAAGCGCACGTCCACCGCTGACAACGCGCTCTGCTTCTGTCAGCTCTGGGCGCTCACTCTTCAGGCCTTCAAATCGCACAAACTGCTGACTATTATTCGTAGCTAAATTCAAGAGTGCCGACTCGACTGACGCTACGCTAGATAGTTTCGGGGCAGGTTCAAATGCGGTCGATCGCACAGTAATCACCTGTCTTGGAGTTGTCAGTTCAACTGTGGCGATAATATTTCCTGCATACATCAATCGTTTGAACTGCCGGTTTGGCAAAAATGCGATCACGTCGCTGGCCTGAGCGCAATCAAATTGAGCAGCAACTCGTGGGGCCAAATCTTTTCCTCGCGCGGTTGCAAGAAAAAGCACCGCGTCGGCCTTTGTTTTCTCGACCACCTGCGCAACTGCGGCTTCATGAGTAAGTGCAAGATAGGGCTCGAGTGCAGCGTCTTCAGCGAAGAAAACTTGATCCAATCCATAACTGGCTAGTTCCTCAGCTAATGCTGGGGAATTACTTGCAGCTGGGATGAAAGCAATTAGACTTGAATATCCATGCACACTTTTTGCTTGTAACGCTGCGCCAACAGTAGTTAAGGCTGACTTACTAAGCTTTGTACTACTGCCGCTGGCTTCAATATAAACTAATAACTTCATATCAACCTACTAGATTACCTTTGCCTCGTGATGTAAACGCTCAACTAACTCTTGAACAGACTGCACTTTAACGCCAGCCTTTCTACCTGCGGGCATTTCCAGTTTGAGAACTTTTACTTTAGGACCAAGCGCTGCGAGCCCCAAGGACTCAAGCGTATATGCATCGAGCGGCTTTTTCTTAGCTTTTACAATATTTGGTAGCGAAGGATAACGTGGCTCGTTCAAACGTAAGTCCGTAGTCACTACAGCTGGAAGTGAAATCTTAATTGTCTCAAGTCCGCCGTCGACTTCGCGAGTGACTTCTGCACTTGACCAATCTTCGGCAACTACAAGCTTAGAAGCAAAGGTTGCCTGTGCTTGATTAAGTCGGCACGCTAAAAGTTGTCCAGTTTGATTTGCATCAGAATCAATCGCCTGCTTGCCCATAATCACTAGTGCAGGAGCTTCTTTTCTTATCACTGCGGCAAGCACCTGCGAAGCAAAGTCGGAGTCAATCTCAAGATCGGTCAGCACATGAATTGCGCGGTCTGCACCCATCGCCAAAGCAGATCGTAACTGCTCGCTCACAGCTTCCGCGCCCACGGTAGTCACAACCACCTCGCAATTGCCTCCGCGAGCTTCCTTAATGCGGATTGCTTCTTCAACTGCAATTTCATCAAAGGGGTTAATAATCCACTTAATGCCTTCGGTCTGGATGCCCGAACCATCGGGTTTAATTTTAATTTTGGCCTGGTAATCAGGGACGCGTTTAATCGGAACTAAAATTTTACTCATAAGTTATTTATTTTCTCAAAAGAACTCAGCATCGCGAGTGACCGCAGCTACTGTAGCGATGACAAGCTTCGTGACTTACCGCATTATCAGTCGCTCTGCAATTTCTCGCTGTTCTCTGAGGACATCTTGGAGGTTTTTCTCACTCGTTAAGGGGTTAGCCAAAACAACTCGAAAAACCGTAGTCGGCTGGCCAGAAAATTCAATCTGCGTGCGCGAAACAAAACTTTTTCCGGCTTCACGCTGTTCTTTCTGTATTTGCACAGTGAGTTCATTTAATTGAGCATTTGACAGCGAACCATCTCCGCAAAAGCGATAAGTTAAAAGATTTAATTCCGGCGGGCTAATCAGCTCAAAGTCTGCTTCAGCGTCAATCATTTCCGCAAAAAGCTTAGCTTTAGCAACGCCTTGATCGATCAACAAGGCATAACCTTGCTGACCAATAATCTTTAAGGCCGCATCCACCAAGAGCGCCATTCCAGGTCGTGACCCTTCGAGGGACCTGCGCCCGAGATCTCGCGAACCTTCGCGAATAATATACTGCGCGCTTTGCTCAATTGCCTTTAAGGCTGTTGGATCTTTAAATAAAACCATGCCTGCACCCATCGGCACATAGAGTTGTTTATGCGCATCAATCGTTACAGAATCTGCAGATTCAATCCCGGCTACGAGTTTACGATGCTGTTTTGAAAATAGCGTCGGTCCACCCCACGCGGCATCGACATGAAAGTGACAACGCTGTTCACGCGCAATCTCAGCCAACTCTGGCAGTGGATCAATATTCCCCGTCTCCGTTGTCCCGGCGATGCCGATGATGGCGAGTAATCCAACCTTTGAGTTTTTTAGTTGCGCGATTTGATCACGCAAAGCTTTGATCTCGATTTTATTTTGGGCATTTGTTGCGATGCGCACGAGATTGTTTTTTCCAAGCCCAAGTAAATCTATCGCCTTATCGAGTGAATAATGGCCGCGCTGGGAAACAAGGACGGCAAGCTGCTCCAGCCCGTGTGCCTTTAAGCCTGCAGCAAGACCATCTTCCATCACCCCGCGGAAATTCCTGCGCGGACAAAGGAGTTGATTTCGTGCAACCCAAAGTGCTGTCATATTTGCAATCGTGCCGCCCGAGCAAAAAACTCCGAGGCTCTTTTCGCGGTCTTGCTGGAAAGTGCGATAGAACTCTTCACTTTCAGCATAAACCAATCGGTGCAACATCCCGAGAACTTGCCGCTCAAGCGGGGTAAAAACTTTTGATGTTTCGACTTTAACTAAATTTTGATTGAGGGCGAGCATGATTTTAGCCAGCGGCAGCATGAAATACGGGACCGCCGAGGTCATGTGTCCGATAAAGCTTGGAGCGGCAGTATGTACTGAGTGCGGCACAACCTGCTCGAGCAAATAGTCGGCATGATCGGAAACAAATCGTGGGGCTTCAGGAATTACTGAATCCAAGAATTGACGCTCGATTTCTTCAATCGGGGTATTCGTTGCGACTAAATAGGTTTGCAGAAATTGCCCGACATTTTCGGAAATTTCACGCTCAATTTTAGCTAACGTCGAATTGCCTGATTCCGGCACAGTAAAAATTCTGTGCAGTGTCTCTAAGTTTGCAAGAGCAGGCTTTTCGAGTGGCGCATGCATTAACGTAAAAATTCTCTAGCAATCACTAAACGTTGGATTTGACTTGTGCCCTCGTAGATTTGCATCAATTTAGCATCTCGCATTAACTTCTCTACAGGGTAATCTTTAGTATAACCGTACCCACCAAAAATTTGCACAGCGTCTACTGCAACCTTCATCGCCGCATCCGCCGCAAAGCGTTTGGCCATCGAAGATTCTAAGGTATTCGGCTTAGCCGCATCAGCTAGAGCAGCAGCATTTAGCGATAATAGCCGCGATGCTTCAATTTCTGTGACCATATCTGCCAACATAAACTGAATGCCCTGAAAATGCGCAATTGCTTCGCCAAATTGCTTACGGTCCAAGGCATAACTGCGCGCACATTCCACCGCACGAGCACCAATTCCAACCGCAATCATCGCTGTTAGTGGGCGCGTGATGTCAAGTGTCTGCATCGCGATCCTAAACCCTTCCCCTTCGTTGCCAATCCGCTGGTCCTCGGGAATAAAAACTTTATCAAAAATAATTGGTGTTGTGTTGGAGGCGCGCTGGCCAAGCTTGTCTTCGTGCTTGCCACGAGTCACGCCAACTGCACTTGCAGGAACAACAACGCAAGTAATGCCTTTATGTTTTAAGCTTTTATCGAGCGTTGCAAACACAGTGTACTGAGCTGCATAGCCGCCATTGGTAATCCACTGCTTTGCTCCAGTCAGGAGATACCCACCTTCGACTTTATCAAGCTTAGTTGACATTCCCGCGACATCTGACCCCGCACCTGGTTCACTCAGACAAAAAGATGCCAAGTGCTTTTGTGCAGCAAGCTCGCCAACAAATCGTTTTCTTTGCGCTGCTGTGCCCGCAAGCACAATCGGAGTCAGCGCCAAATCATTCGCTAAACAAGAAGTTGCAATCCCTGCACAGCCCCAAGCTAGGGCTTCAACTACATGCGCAGCTTGTAGATTCGTAAGCCCGATTCCCCCATCTTGCTCGGGGATGATTAAATTTACCAATCCCTGATCGTAGGCCTTGGCGATAACTTTTTCGGGAAAACTCCCAGATCGATCAAAATCTGCCGCAATCGGCACAATTACTTTTTCGGCAAATTGCCGTGCTGCGGTTTTGAAGGCTAAGTCTACTTCAGAAATAATATTACTCATGGATAACCTTAATACTAAACGTGTTACTTAAAATATAGTTCTTCTGCGCCGTCAGCAAAGATCAAGATCTGGCTAGGGGTTACCATGTAGACCTGTTGTCCGGGCTTACGCGTTTGCCAGCGCGGGTGATACGCATAGTTAATCAGCACTGGACCTGATGCTTTAAAGCGCAGGCTTTCAGATTCTTTGACGATTTCAACTGGGTTCACTGCCTGATTGCTCAACCCGAGCTCGTGAATAAGGTCAGCAAATAGCTTGCGTTCCTCCCGGCTCTCCAAACCAGTCACCTGGAAAAAAGGCTTTTTTGAACGGGTTACTGTACTATATTCGCCATTGATCACGATAATAGAACGATCATAAATTGACTCCTGCTCGTCAAGCCAATTTTGGTCAACTGGAAATTTACTGGGCACAGAAATAATCACAGCCGAAAGGTCTTTTTCACGCAGGTCGACGTTGTGCTGGTGATCGTAAATTACAGGATAATCGAGTAAGCGGTTATCCGTAAACCACTTTTCACTAAACTCACGAAAAGTCATCCCGCCTTGATCAACAAATAAAAATGGCTTGTGCTTAACGCTCAATACGAATTGATCCGGTCCATGAATTTCAAACAAACCATATTTACCTGAATAACGAACCAGCGAAAGGTTGGCATTTGGTTTGTTTGCATATCTTGCCCAGTAGCGTAGATAGCTTTTCGAGGAAGTTAAAATATAGCGTACGTTAAATAGGCGTAAACGTTCCAGGATCTCACCAGGTTTCATCCGGTTAAAAAAACTCGATTCAAGCAGTTTGCGTTCTCCCCAGCCTAAGGCATTACTATTTAATAAGAGTAGCGGGGTAATTAGCTGGGCCGCTGGAGCAGATTCTGCCAAGAGGCCCGGCAATACTGGGCGGTCCAGTAGCAGCGGAATTAAGCTTGAGAAAAAATGCGGCGAGCCCAGATTAAAGTAAGACGCTGCAGTGCCCTCGATGGCAATTCTTCCAGAATCTGGCAGCGTTTCCAACTGCTGAAGAAAAGCCATGGCCTCCGTGTAATCGCGGTACTGTTCAATATGAAAATAGTAGGGCCGGCGCTCATGCGCATTAGCAAGATCTGAAGTGCGCACAGTCGCAACCAGCATCGCCCAGGCACACAACATCGCTACTACCACGCGATATTTGGATTTGAGTAAAATTGTTAAACCATAGGCACAGACGAAAATATGCAAACAAAAGATTGGTGCAAGGAATCGATAATAGTGCAGCTTGATTGTTAAAATCTCAGCAAGCCAATTACGTGGAACAACTAAGACAGATAACAGATAAAACCAGGCAAATAATTGTAGCCTAAAATTGCCGGCTCGTAGAAGCTGCACAAAGCCAACGAGCGCAGCAAGCATGAATAAGCAACCAGTCACTGGAAGATTAAGCAAGCCAACAATGCTTGGAGCCCGCAGGAACTCCGTGATCAGGCCCGCTCCTACTTCAGGGAATAATGCAATCAATGGGTCGACCAAGTCGTAGCTCAAACCAATTTTTTCGCCAGACGAAAGCCATAGATTCCTCGCTAAGGGAATCCACCACCAAGCACTGAGCACTAAGCCCAGAGCTGCCGAAGCTGCAATCCGCAAGCGTGTGGCTTGATCAAAAATAATCCAAATCAACAAAGTCAGTGCCGCAAATAACGCTGTCAACGGATGACAGAGAATTAATGCGGAAAAAATTATACCTCCGAAGACGATTCGCTGGCCATGTATCAAACCAAGTAAGACCACGAACAAAATCAAGCCAAGAAATGCAGTCACCTGCCCGTTGGCGATTACACTGACTAGGCCAATACCGGTATGTAAAAATTTCTCGCTGATTGTCAAAAACAAGCCGCCAAAAAGCAAGGCGCTGACTGCAACTTCACGCGATGAAAAAATCTTCCCTGCTGTCCAGTAGACCGCAGCTAGAAAAGCAAATGGCATTAAAAAAACTGTCAGATTAAAGCCGAACTCAGGGCTAATTTGCCCAGCCGATAAGTAGAAAAATAAATTCGAGATTAAATAAAAAAATGGGCCATAAAATGTAAAAGCAGAATAACCGGCAAACCAATTCGGGTCATAGCCATCGATTTTTCCGTGACTGATGTATTTGCGCATTAATTCTGAAAGATAAAAATGCGGCGTTAGGTCCCAGCCAGCAGGAATTGTATCAGCCAACATACCGTGTAGGCGGTAAATTAGTAAAAATATTACCCACAAAAAAACAAATCCGCCCATACACTTAAATGCAGAGGTTCGGCCCGGGCCAGGTTTAGATTGAGAAAGCGAATTTTCTTGCGGGGGCAAATTCATCAGCTTAGAGTTAACCAGTTTTTAGTATGGAAATAAAATTCCTCAACAAGTTAATAGATTACTCTCAGAGATTTCGCCACGCCAAATATCTGAAAATTATTATTGTGCTTTTTCTCGGAGTTATCTTAGCACTAACGATCACAAGTAGCTTGGGGCAACTTGGTCTAGCAGCACGCGTTCAGCCGGGCAAACTTTTGCAACTCTCACTTATTTCTTTAATTTTTTCCGTGCTCCGCGCAATCCAGTGGAATCAAGCTGCCTTAAACTATGGTCATCGCGAAGCGCTGAGCGCTTCGATTGGCACGCAATTTCGTGCTACCTTTGTCGACCTGACAGTTTTTCCGGCACGAATTTCTTCCGATATCTATCGCTATCAAACTCTCAGCGGCATCTCCGCTCCGGCGAAATTACGAACTGTAGCCACATATCGACTTTCGACAATGATTCCTCTGATCTTAGTTATTTTTTATGCGCTATGCTCCGAGGTCACAACAGAGATTTGGTCGCTGTTCTTGGCATTACTTGGACTGAGTGTGGGGCTTGTGATCTATAGAATTTTTCGCCGTTATAATTTTTTCAATAGCAGTGATTTAATTTTACTCGCTAAGCTTGCCGCGCTTGGAGTGCTGGCCTTATTGGTTGATCTTTTTAGGTCCTATTTATTGATCTCAACATTTACGGTGATGCCTTTTGCTGAATACGCCACTAAACATTTAATCGCGCAGGGGATTGGCGCCCTGAGTGGCCTACCGCTGGGTATTGGCGCAAAAGATCTGAGCTTGATTTACTTTTTTAAAAGCATTTTGACTTCTCCTCAGGTTGGCGCATTTATCGCAGTGCAGCGGCTTACGGGAGAGCTTTTAGGAGCTTTTCTAGGATTCCTACTATCTCTTAAACATAAGTAATTCAGTTACTTAGAGCGCTTACTCGTTGCTACAGTTTTTTAATATTTCTTAAGTCACCCAGCTGCTCGTGAGGGGCATAACGGTGTTGGAGAATTTAGGATGTAAGGGAACCATGCATAGCTTGAATCATCGGCTGAAAATCACAACTTTAATCGCAGCAGCATTGATTAATTTCTCTCTGACGAATCCTTCCTTTGCAGACGAGATTAAACGCTACATCGTGTTTAAAAACCAAAGCAGGTCAGTCCTAGCGGCAACTTCTCAGCGGATTCTCGCCCAGGCGCAAGAGCGAACAACCTTAGCTCATCTCTCCTCAGAGATTGTCAGCATCACAGCAGAGCAAGCAAGTGCTTTAGCTGGCGATGCAAATGTCACTGAAGTAATCGCCGATCGCGAAATCAAACTAGTACGTGACCCCAACGACCCACTTTATATCAATGGCTACCAATGGGGGCTTTCACAAATTAATGCACAAGGTCTTTGGGATAGTTCGACAAATACCTCAAGTGTTGTGATTGCTAATCTTGATACTGGAGTGGATTATACGCATCCGGATCTTGCGCCGAGTATCTGGAGAAATACGGCCGAAATTTCTAATAATGGCGTGGATGATGACGGCAATGGCTTGATTGACGATCTCATCGGGTTTGATTTTGCCGATAACGATGCTAATCCAATTGACCTCGATGGTCACGGCACAGGAACAGCGGGGATCTCTGCGGCACGTGGGAATGACGGCTATGGAATGACGGGCGTTTCGTGGCAATCGAAAATTATTCCGCTCAAAGTTTTTTCTGACAATGGGCAAGGTTTTCTTTCGGCCGTATTGCAGTCGATCAACTATGTCATTCATTTAAAATCTACGGGTAAGGCCAATATCGCGCTACTAAATATGTCCTTTGGTTACCAGGGCTATTCCAAAGCCATCGAAAATGCCTTTGCTGCACTTGATGCCTACGGAATCGTAGCTATTGCTGCAGCCGGCAACGAAGCAGTTAATAATGATTCGAGCCGCCATGCGCTTTATCCTGCTAGTTTCGACTTACCAAATATGATCTCAGTCGCAGCGAGCACCGAGAATGGCACTTTGGCATCCTTTAGCAATTACGGCTTGCGTTCGGTTGACCTTGCTGCCCCGGGAACGAACATCGCAATGCCGGTGCCGCTGAGCTATGGTTGGCAGACTCCATTTGGGCTCGCCGATGGCACTTCATTTTCGGCACCGATTGTTTCAGGCGTTGTCGCCCATATGCTTTCCCAGAATCCAGGCCTTACTCCATTACAAATCCGGGCGATTTTAAATAAAACGGTGACCCAAACTCCATCATTTCAAGGTAAAACTGTATCAGCTGGGGTTGTCAACGCTTCCAGGGCAGTGCAAGCATCAGTTAATCTTCCACTTGCTCGGGTCACCGGCAAGAGCACTGCGCGCGTTGGTCGACGCAACAAGAATTTAGCGGGAGTGAAGGTGCGACTTGTCAGCGAAGATGGGCGCCTTGCTTATGAAACAAAGACAAATAGCTCTGGGCGCTATACTTTCAGCAACATCCCGCCAGGAAACTATTATTTAAGTCCATCACGAAGAAACTATCGTTTTACCCGTTCGAACTACACAACCGGCGATATTATGGGTGGCACAGTTGAGGTTAAATTCTCAGCACGTCGGCGCCGTTAGACAATTTGGCCCTATCCTCGCCCGCACTTGGCAATTTCATCAGAAACTGGCATTTAGTATTTTTAAGTTGTTCTCTGTCATTTCCTAAACTCTAGGATCGTCTATTTCGAGTAGAAGATTTATTTCCCGATTGTTAGGACGGTTGCTGCATAGCTACGTTCTCGCAATTGGGATGACATGTATCAAGGTTTTACCGATCGCATTGTATCTAGAAATTACGGCATCAAATTCATCTTGTAGCGATTTGAGTTTTTCCGCGAATTCAGGACGAAAAATTCAAACCGCCGCAAGGTGACGCCACGCTAACCCCATAGAGGGTGAGTGGCGGGAGAGCATCATTATGTCTGAAGAAATACAAGAAAAATTTGACCCTAAAGCTACCCTGCGCCAAGCAGTTGAGTTCGTTGCCAAGCATGCTGACGGATACCCAACAGTCGAGGGCCAGCCGCATCTGGCGAGCTTGCTTCGAAGCGTCAAAAAGGCGATCGAGGGAAATCTCAAAATCGTCGAGGACCAAGCAACTCAAGGCGATTTTCCCAACCAGGCGACAACGCTGATGTTTGCCCTCGAAGGAATTATCGCGCGCGTCTCAAGTTACAGCCCGCTTAACGACTGGCTTAGAGTCGATACGGAACAGCAAGAGGCTTTTATTCTCCAATGTCAGCACGTTGTTGAATACCTGCGCAAACTCCACGCCTTTCTCAATGAAAAAGTTGAGCAAGGTTGGGTCGGCAAAGGCGGCGGCACGCCCGGTATCGGATGAATACCTTGCAAGGGCCGGAGGATTTACTTTCTTCGGCCCTCAAGGCCATTTTTACTTAGCGTTTATCGCTGTCATCTCAATCTTTCACTATTTGAAATAATACCTTTCTCTATTCTTCTCGTAATATGTTAAAAATGCTCCATGATAAAATCACTCTATAAAGCTCATCCTTGGCACGGCGTTTCAATTGGGGAGAAAGCCCCCGAAGTGCTTAATGCCTATATTGAAATGATTCCAACTGACACAGTCAAATACGAAATCGACAAAGAAACCGGACATTTAAAAATCGACCGTCCGCAAAAATATTCTAACTATTGTCCAGCACTCTATGGATTTATTCCACGCACATATTGCGGAGAGAGGATTGGCAATTTCGCTTCGACTAAAACTAACCGCCCTAGCATTCAAGGCGACGGTGACCCAATGGATATTTGCGTGCTCACAGAGCGCACCGTGCAACATGGCGATATTTTAGTGCGCGCTGTTCCTATCGGCGGCTTTAGAATGCTTGATAACAACAAGGCAGACGATAAAATCATTGCCGTACTTTACGAAGATAACGTCTACGGCAAGTATCGCACCTTGAGTGAATGTCCAGCGAATTTAATTGACCGGCTCAAGCATTATTTTTTGACTTACAAAGAATTTCCGCGTGATGAAAAACGTGTGGTGGAAATTACGCACATTTATGATGTAAGCGAAGCTCATGAAGTGATTCAGGCTAGCGTTGAGGATTATAATTCGTCGATTGCAAAGTCCTGAGATCCGCTTTCAAATCACACTTGAGCAAAATAGTTGCTTAGGCTTGAACTTGAACTTCCTCTAATCCTGCTTCAATTCTCACAACAAGATCATCGGCTAAGTATCATGATTGCATGGTTGTCACGTAGTCAGTCTAAGAAAAAGAATAAGTTCAAGCCTAAGCTGAAGAATTTCCGTCACTTGCAATCACAGCCTAGTTCTAAGCCTAAAGCTAACACTTAGCTCGCTACTACTTCTAGTTTCTTTTCCGTAAGCTTACTGTCACAAGCTGGCCTTGCAACAGTAAGCAAACCCACTTGATTAAAGTGGGTTTGCTAATTGAGTAAAATCTAAAAAGTAATCACTTCTTTTTGATCTTAATCTTTGTCTTTACTTCCGGGCTTAGATTACCAGCGTTGTCAGTTGCATGTAGCTTTAAACTATACGATCCAATCGCCCGTGGTCGAAGCTTAACTTCATAAATACCCGACCCAACATATTTGGCCGCTACGCGATTAATTTTCTTACAACCAGAACCTAATTTTCTGCACTCTGCTTTACTCATTTGATAGAGTGCTCGTCCAATCACGCGCGCAATGCCGAGCGAATAGCCCGGATCAATTGCTCGATAGCGCAGACTACATGAGCCAACCTTGCAATCAGCAGAAAGAAAAGATAGTTCAGGCGCCCTAATATCATTGATCACGACACGGTAAGACCAATCTGAATCAGCAGACACTTCACCTCCACCATTACTTGCTGTTACTCGACAAGAAATAAACTTCCCAAGAAGATTTTCGACGATAGTTAATTGTGCCTGGTTTTGGCCATCAATTTTGGCCTCTTCAGAATTTTCATCATCTTGAAACCAGCTGTAGGTAAATTGGATATTTTCGCCAGTCCATGCACCGGAATCACACGTCAAAGTTTCTCCGACATATGGGTCGCCGAATAATGTAACATCAGTTTCAAGATATGGAGCTGGTGGTGGAAATGTATAGACCCAGTCGCTGTAGGCCGCGATACGCGTATAAACACCGTAGGCAAATGAACTTGCACAACCAAATCCCCAACTTGTGATACCTGCTATTTTCCATGATCCATTGCCATCAGGCACAACCAATGGGCCTCCGGAGTCGCCATTACAGGTATCAACTCCATTTAATTCGCCTGGATCGGATAAAATTCCAGCGCAAAGATGTTTTTGCGGATTGAAAAATCGGCCAATACTATCACGACAGGTAGTATCATCTTTGATCGGAATTAGTGCTTGCTGCAGCGTATCTGGCAAAACTGGATAGTCTGGATTTTTTGTCCCCCACCCTAAAATCGTTGAAATTGTTCCAGCTGTCCATAAGGATTCATCGCCACTTTCGACCAAGGGCACTGCCGGATATGCTACAGGATTTTCAAGCTTGACTAAGGCAATATCATTAATCTTAAGATAGCTGTCATATAATGGATGCACTGAAATACCCGAAACATTCTCGATTGTTCCATTTTCATTGCTCAACGTCGTGCGTCCGACAAGAACCTGGATGTCGCTTGGCCGAGCCCACGCGACACAGTGCCCTGCTGTTACAACATATTGCGGCGCAATTAGTGCGGCCCCGCAAAAGTGCGCATAGAATGGATTTGTTCCTTTATAAGAGATACTGGCCATCCACGGATACTCACCCTCCGGAGCATTTGACCCATTGATGATAAATGCTCCCCGGTCAGCAACCGCTGCGGATGCTCCACAGAATGCAAAAAAAGCTGCAAGAATTAATCGAAAAGTCCTATTTTTTAGCATATACCCCCCTTACTGCTTGGCGATAGTTAGATGTGCTTATTGCACATCTAACTTCCCAACGCAAACGTTCCCCCTTATGTTTTTCTCAATAAACTTTAAGAGTGGTTTACTGAACTATATCTAGTTTCTTCTTCCGTGAGCTTTCCGTCACAAGCTGGCCGCAAGCGGCAGCAATATCCTGCCCTTTGGACCAACGAATCGTCGCGTTCATTCCCTTAGAAAGTAGCGTTTCTTGCCAGAGTCCAATGCGGTCTCGGTCGGGCGGATAAAAACCCAGACCTGTATTTTCGTTATAAGGAATCAAATTAATCTTTGAAGGAATATCACGCAACAATCCAGGCAAACGCTTGAGGTCTGCATCAGTGTCATTGACATCTTTCAAGAGCACATATTCAATCGTGATACGCTTGCCCGCCTTAAGCGGAAAACGCCTGAGCGCGCCGAGCAATGTCTCCAGTGGCCATTTCTTATTAATCGGAATTAATTTCTCGCGCACTTCATCAGTCGTAGCGTTGAGAGAAATCGCCAGATTTGCTGGGATATTTTCCTCCCCAAAACGATCAATTGCTGGCACAAGTCCAGAGGTAGAAATTGTTACTTTGCGTGATGAGAAATTATGCCCGAGGTTATCATTCAAAAGTCGTGCAGCTTCAAAGACATTTTCGACATTATGCAAAGGCTCGCCCATGCCCATAAAAACGATATTGGAAAAAGAATCCCTTTCCGGGTCATCCCCGCGCTCGACCACATCATCCTGCACAGCTAAAACTTGGCCAATAATTTCTGCAGCAGTCAGATTACGCGTCAGACCCATCGTTCCAGTCATGCAAAAACGGCAACCAATCGCACAACCAACCTGTGAAGAAATGCAAAGGGTGTTACGCTTTTCTTGCTTGATAAAAACACTTTCAACCTGCATGCCATCGGTAAGCTTAAACAGATATTTGCGTGAGCCATCCTTAGAAAGCAGCACTTCGGCCTTTTCCGGCCGGGAAATCAGGCACTTTTCCTTTAATTCTTCGCGAAGTTTTTTTGAAAAATCCGTCATCGCATCAAAGTCGGTAACGCGCTGACGATGAATCCATTGAATCATTTGACGCGAGCGATAAGCTGGGACTTGGAAGTTTGTCGATAAGTACTCACCGAGCTTAGCCCGCGACAAACCAGTAATGTCAGTTTTTTCAGTATTCATAGTTGCTTCAACGATACTACTATTTCTTTTTCAGCTTAGGCTTAACCCTACGCTTACGCCAAATGGGAAGGGTAAGGGAAAGTTCAAGCCTAAGCCTAAGTTTTCCTCGCAAGCCGATCTGTTGAATTAAAGAAAACGACTAACAATATAATTGCGAGCGAATTACAACAGAGAAAAAATCCCCGCAACGACGTATTTAGCCAAAATCACACTTAAAACTCTGGGAAGAAAAATTGGATTTCCTTGCGTGCGTTTTCCAAACTATCTGAACCGTGCACAGTATTGGCATCGATACTGGTCGCAAAATCCGCCCGGATTGTTCCTGGAGCTGCCTCTTTCGGGTTAGTTGCACCCATAATTTCACGGTTAAGCGCGACAGCATTTTCGCCTTCAAGCACGCTGACCACCACAGGACCAGAAGTCATAAATTCAACTAAGTCTTTAAAGAATGGACGCTCGCGGTGAATATCATAAAATGATCCCGCCAGGTCCTTAGAAAGTGTCAGCATTTTTGTAGCAGCAATTTTCAGACCGCGATCTTCAAAACGAGTAAAAATCTTACCGATCACGTTCTTTTTAACGCCATCTGGTTTAATAATTGAGAGTGTTCTTTCAGTAGCCATTTTCCTTCCTTTCTATTCTTTTTGAGGCGCATTATTATACCAGTTTGCAAAAAGATTCTGAATAAAATCACGATTTTTGCAAACCGGTATAATAGTTGTGTCGGAGACGCAACTAGCCAATTAATAGCGTTCCCCTCCATTAAAAACATGCAGATGCAAAGTTCATACATATAGAAGGACTGCGTTTTGCGTTTTGTAGCTCAGATATGATGTTTGCTACAAAATACGAATATTTACGGGGAAAGCTATAATCTTTTTTGTCATAATCGGCAAGTATGGTTCAAAAAACTCATAAATGTTAGAAACTTAACAAAAATAACGCATCGATCATTAAGCAATAACTTTATGAAATCTGTCTTTAAACCATCGCCACAAACTAGAGAGTTGATTGTCTTTGCCTTGCTCAACATGCTGGCTTTGCTGCTTATCGCTCGACGCTACAGTGCTGTTTCTAGTGAGCACACTAAGTTTAGCGCACAAGCGTTTTCATACTTAATGACAGTCGGGCATTTTTCGACTCTGAGCTTGATTGCTGTATTACCTAGTCTCGCGTTGTCTTCATTGAGGAAGATTCCCGCAGTAATCCCTTGGCTGCTCGCCCTAGCTTTGTGCTGGTTTTTAGACGTCTTTGTGATCATCGATAGCTACGCATTTCAACTTTTTCGTTTTCACCTCAATGCGGCAGTGCTGGGCATGCTCTTTGGCGACGCTTCCAGCGAGATTTTTATTTTCTCTGACAAAATGCTTTATAAATCACTACTGATTGTTCTGGCTTTATTAATTACACTACTAAGTTTTATTTGGCTGGCTCGGAAGATCGCCGCAATGCAATTCCAGCGGGGCACTAGCCGCGGCATTCTGACTTTAATTTGCCTGTCAGCAATTACACATAATTTGTTTTTTGCTTGGGCCGATGCTGTGGCTTATGCACCAGTGACAATTCAGGCTCAGCTTTATCCGCTTTATCCAGCGTTTACTGCAAGAAAGTTTCTTAAGAAACTGGGGATTAGCACCGATCTCGGTCAGCAAGATATTGTAATTACGCACACTGAAGGTAATTTACACTACCCATTAAGCCCTCTGATCTGCACGACAAATCCAACAAGATTGAATGTGATTTTTATTGTGATTGACGCTTTACGTTTTGACGTAATCAATGAAATTGCAACACCACAAATCAAAGCTTTTTCCAGCCAAACTTCAAAGTTTACTAATCATTGGAGCGGGGGCAGCGCGACGCGCACAGGAATTTTCAGTATTTTTTATGGTATTCCTGGCACATACTGGCAAGCATTTTTACGTCACCAACAAAGTCCTGTGCTGATCGATAAATTCCTTGAGCAGGGTTACCAGATGGCAATTTTTGGTAGCGCGCCTTTAAGTAGTCCCGAATTTGACCGCACAGTTTTTGCGAAAATTCAAAATTTGCGCCGCCGCTCTAGTGCTAAAACCCCGGATCAGCGCGACCAAGAAATTACTAGAGGTTTTAATAATTTCCTTGAGACGCGTAATCCAATAGAGCCCTTTATGGGATTTTTGTTTTACGACTCAACGCACTCTTTCGATTTTCCGGAAGATTCGCCGCAGGTCTTTACACCAAGCATTACCGACGTTGATTACCTAGATTTAAATCAAGACTTTGACCCGCTTCCGCTTAAAAACCGTTATCTTAACGCTGTGCATTTTGTCGATAGTGAAGTTGGGAAAGTCTTAAACAAATTACGCGAGAAAAATTTAATTAATAATTCTATTATCTTCATCACCGGTGACCACGGCGAAGAGTTTAATGATACAAAAATGAACTTTTGGCGCCACACTGGAAATTTCACTAAATTTCAAACACAAGTGCCCTTGCTGGTAGCCTGGCCAAATCAAGAAATCAAGGAGTATCCGCATTGGAGTAGTCACTACGACATCGCACCGACGCTTTTAAGCGAACTTTTTCAGTGCACTAATCCGCCGCGAGACTATGCTGTCGGTCACAACCTTTTTAGGCCTGAAAAAAGAAAATTCATGCTTGTTTCTAACTATGGAAACTCAGGAATTATTGAACCTGACCGACTGACGACGATATTTCAATTCGGCGGAATGCATATTACTGACCCGCTAATGCAACCACTTACTGAGGCCGTTTCGCGCTCAGATATTTTGCAGCAGACTTTTGAGCAGCAAAGTAGATTTTACAAGTAGGCTAGCGCGCACTCACTATCTAGTGTGCAATCAAAGGCCGCGCCGACGACGAAAAAAAAATATCCCTAAAAGGCGGGCAAGGTAGAGGAGGAAATGTGCCTACAAAACCTTGCCCAGAACGATTATCGGAAATTAGGCTTCAACCCCAACGTCATACTCTTCCATCCCTGCTTCGTGAGCCTGGATTTTTGCGCGAAGTCCTTCAACGAGGGCATCAATTTGAGCCTTCATATTAGACTCGAGCTCAGGTAGCGCTTGCGCTGCTTCGGCGATTGCCAGGCAATATGCAAGAAAAGCGCTGTGTCCTTCTCTCTGCCGCTCTCCATACGACGGCGAATGCTCGGCCCCGAGTAGAGCTTGCTGACAGCGCAGATACTCTTTATGCTTTTCAGCAACAGCTTCGGGTAATTCTTTGCCTGCCAGCAAAGTCGCGCAAATTGCAACCAGAAAGTTAACCGCATTGCGCTTCGAGGCTTGGTTTTCTTTTCGCAGCGCCTCACACTGTTCCTCTAGTTGTCCTAATTGTTTGTTCGTGAAAGCAAGAAGTTCCGCAAGTCTTATTTTGTCAGTCCAGATGTCAACAATCGCGATCAGAATTGCGAATAACAAAACACCGGATACTACGATCACTAGTAACCATTGCCACCAGTTCATTATTTACTCCAATGCCCAGGTTGGGCAGCCTAAAGTCGCAAACACACCTTAAGCCACCTAACTCATGGCACTGGGAACAAAACCTTTAACTTCTCTACCTACCCATAAGTTGATTAGAGCTTGTCTAGATATCATTTCGGGCTTAAAAAATAAAGTCATGGCTAGATGACAACCTGCGGCAATGCTAAAAACTAACGATGTTTAAACTACTCTTCACACTTCTCTGGTTAATTGCTCTCCCCTGCATACTCACAGCAACCTCCCTCTATGCGCGCATTGGCTGGACAGCAATTGCTTTTATCGGACTTTTTTTTGAAAAATTTTCCAGTCGTATGTTTGGAGCAGTTTGTGTGGCGGCAGCATTCTATGCAGGTCAAACCATGGTTCCGGCAATGCTCAATGTCGATACTTACCAGCCCAAAGTAAAAGTTGAAGACCGCTTCTTTAACTCACCAAAGGTCAAGGCACATCCGCTCTTGCCTGTAGCTGAAGCCGAGATCTCTCGTTTAGGTATGCTCTTCAGTCAGCCCTTACTTTTTGGTGGCACGCTGCAGCGCGGCTTTGATTTATTTTTAAAAACAACTGCTACGTATACAGGGTGCAATCTACAAAATATTTCCAGCCAAGGACTTGTTGAGTTGGTGCAAGATCGTTCTAGCAAGTTTGAGTACAATCACTACTACGAAATCGTCCCCACAGTAGCGCTGGACCGCTCAAAAGGCATTTTTGTCTTCAACCATGGAGCAATGGGAAATTTCAAGATTTACACCTGCCTTTTAACCGAATTAGCCGAAGAGTTAAGACAAGTTATTGTGGTGCCGAGCCGCGGAGTTGGGCCATGCGACCCTGAGGCAAGTGCAGAATTTATTTCTAAAATTGTTGATGCTGCCGCAGATCGTAACGCCATTTCTAGCGACAATCACGTCCTGATGGGTTTATCCAACGGAAATTGTGGTGTGCTTGCTGCGGCCGATCCTGATTTTTCTCGTGCTCAGTTTGCTCGTTCTAGACTGATTCTTTCTTCGCCTGTTTTACCTAAGCCATTAATTAATAACGTTAGAAATGCAGAAATCCTTGTTCTAACAGGGGAAGACGATAAGCAAACCGACTTTGAGTATGTTAAGCAAGGCGTTAACGACCTTAAAAAAGCCGGGGCAGATGTAACTTTTCATCATTTCCCCAAAGAAGATCATTTCCTGATGCTCTCTAACTGGAGAGAGTTATTGCCCATCATCAAAAATTGGTTGGAATAAGCAAGAAAGAAGAAATTTATAAATCTCAAAAAAATACTGCAAAAAAAATGCTGCGGGAAATGCTGTGAAAAAAGTAATGTAAAAAAAGTGCTGTGAGAAAGTTATCTGGGGCAGTTACGACTGTAGACTGCCCCAGATGATGTGTTAACGCTTACTTTCCCCGACCGACTTCCATGCGAACAAACAAGACAAGCCTGTCTCCGGGAGGCACCGCCCAAGGGCCGCCTACAAGTTCGTCTCCGAAATGCCTGTTGAGCCAGAAGGCGTTAGCCGGGCCAGTGCAAAGCTCGACAGCGATTCGCTGAGGATCGCCGTTGTAGACATGTGCAACTGGAACAGGCCTGCGTTTGGCCGAATCGAGTTTTTGACCAGGACCGACAAGTCCGACCCACGCCTTCATCAGGACTGAAAACGTGCAATAATCGACAACCACAGGCTTCTTGGTCAGATCTACGTTGAACGAATGATCTAGTGTTCCAACTTCAGCAAAATGCGGGAACCAGGTAACCGGATTTTCGATAGCTTGAGCTAGGCGCTTTGACAAGGGGATACTCCCCTCATAACCGTATACTCCCGTAAGCGGCATCCGAATTTCTGGGCGATATTGAGACTTGATCCGAAGATCAATCCCCCCGCGGCTGAAAGATGGGTGCCAAGCTGGTGCGTACCACCCGAGTTCATTGCCGATGTTTTCGATTTCTAGCGTCGCATAGAGGAAGTGACCACGCACTTCGTAGGTAACGGTGTAAACCGCTCGAAACGGATAGTGCGCGGTTTCGCGCATCTCGTGCCGCATCTGAACTACGGATGGAGTTTGGCTAACAATCTCCCACTCGTAGTCGATCGCCGATCCGTGAAGGGCGTGAACATCTCCATGAGAGAGCCTGTAATCGGTTCCATCTGGGGCAGGCAGTACGCCGCCTTCTTGTCTGCCGAAAAACTCGCAGCAAAAATGAGCTCCGGCATTGCGAGCAGTCGGGTCAAACTCAAAAGCATTTCCCGGCTGAATCACAGGGTCACCAAAGCCTGGCCGATGAAGAGAAACAAGAGCAGCCCCAAGCGGGCTGATTTTAACGTCGAGACCCGGCTTAAGCGGGTTTTGCTCTCCTAGCGTGAGGAGTCGCGGTGTGATTGATACCATCGTGGTTAACTTTGACTCAGTGATTTGAGTCGAGAAAGCTTATCTCTCGACTCAAATCTAACTTAAATCTACGGCTAAAATTTGGAATCAAATAAAACCTTAAAATTTCTTCTTTCTCGCTAAAGTAGTTAGCGAGAAATTAAAGACTTCTACGAAAAATTAAATGTCAAAGAACAAAAATGCAGGATACATAAATCCCAAGAAAATGAGAAGCGCGGAGCTTCTCTGAAGAACCTGAAACGACGAGATGCTAGCCCGGGTTTCCACCTCCAGCAAGAGATGTTCCAAAAAAGGCCTGCAAAATAGCATCAACAACAAGTGTGACGCGCCCGCGGAGATCACCTCCGTTTTCGTCAGCCAAAATGGCAGAATCAACTCGCCATCGAGCTTCTCCAACTCGGCCGTTCCTGATCGCATACTGAGCGCTCCCGTATCGAATCACGATGCAGTCATGTGCTTGTGGATGCGAATCTTCATGAGCAGTAACTTCGAGGTGACCAGCAAAGTCTTCCTTAAGTTCGTTGACGCAATCGATGACTTCTTTTACAAGTGCTACACACCTAGACATTTTTTTCCTCCTGGAGCCGCTTGGCCCGCTTACTTGGAAGAATTATTTCCAACTAAGCAGGTCAAGACCGATCGAGAGGAGCCGATAAAAAACCGTTCTAGCTCCGCGCTTTAGCCGGCGAATTTAGGATTACGCCGATAAAACGAGCTAGAGTTACTTCTACCCCTGATTACTTTTCATTCCAGATAAGGTCAGTGATTATATAGGAAAATCAGCGGATTTCAAGCCGCTTATGGTACGGGGTTACTTTTTCTCAAATTCCCCACAAAAACACCTTGGATTTTAACTCAGTTCTGAAAATAAACTGCGTAGAAAACGACCCAGAAAATGCAGAATACTAGCGTCTGGTGCTGGACAGAAGCGTATGGACTAAGAAAATTAGAAACTATCCTAGATACAAAAACACTCAAAATAAACCTAACAAACCTAGCCGGGACACTAACCAATAAAAACAGCAGCAAATCTAAAGGCCCCTGATGCAGAGCTCCGATATTTACAGCGTAAATTTTATAGGGCACCCCGGAAAATGCTCCCTGAAGGAGTGAAAAATATCCGAGTTCTGCAATTTGTACCTGCACTAACTGGATTAACTTAAAATCAATTGCAGGAATATTGCTCAGCAGATTAAAGGCCAAAGACTCGTCGTAAAATCCAAAGCCATACATCAGAACTCCACCGAAAGTAGCAAAGAGCGCGGCAATAAAACTTAATTTTAGTGCCAGTCTTAAATCCCTGAGTGCAACGAAACTCAGCAAAATGTCTGGCACAAGAAAAAATAGCGTCGCTTCACCAAAACCCCAGAACGCTGCCAAATAAAAAATAGGATTTATTGTCATTCCGGGAAATGTCCAATTTTAACAAGCGCACTAAACGCTGCATTTAAATCTTGCATTAATTGTTTCTTGTCCGTCCCTCCCGACAAAGCAGCGCCAATAAAAACATCGCAAAAGAAGGGCACTAAAATCGCTTCGCCTCGCGGCAAGGACTTACCCAGGCCATGCATAAAAATAGGAATGATTGGCACGTCAGGGTGCCTTGCCCCGAGATGCGCAATCCCGGTCTTAAACTCTTGTAGCTGCTCCGGCTCTCCACGTGTGCCTTCAGGAAATAAGATCGCAATCTGCCCAGCGCTAAGCGCTTGCTCAATCGGCTCGAGCGGGTCCTGCTTCACCGACCCCAGCTTACGATCAATCGGAATAATATCGATAACATTTTGCGAAAAAAATTTGAGCCATTTGTTTTTAAAGAAATAATCTGCTGCCGCAACTGGACGAACAATTTTAAGCATCCTCAGCGGAAAAAGCGACAAAAGCACAAGCGCATCTAGGTGGCTATTATGATTAGCTACAACTAAAGCCGGCCCCTTTTTGGGCAGTTTGTCCCGACCGCTGATATTCAAGCCAATTACAATCAACACAAGTGGACGAACGATCAGCAGGAAAAAAAGTATTTTTAACGCCGCCCGCATGTTAATAATAAAGATATCTTATATAGTGGAAAAATAGCGGCGCAGTATAAGTCAAACTGTCAATTCGATCTAAGATGCCACCATGTCCAGGCAGCAAGGTCCCGCTGTCCTTAATCCCTAAGTCGCGCTTAATCGCAGAGATTGTTACATCACCAATAAAACCAAAACCAGCAATGATTAATCCTGCGATAGCGCCTTCACTAGGAGAGAGTGGCGTTAGAAACGTACTCAGCACAGTCGCTAAAACAGTTGTCGTCAATACTCCCCCACTAAAGCCTTCCCAAGTCTTCTTAGGACTGACTTTGGGGATAATTGGGGTTTTGCCAAACATTTTCCCGGAAACGTATTGAGCCACGTCATTTAATTGCGTGAGCACGACTAGGAATAAAACCAACCCTGCTCCGCCAACTTGCCCCGCGCCATCAGGCGGCAAAACCAAAAGAAAACCAACGTGGCTGATACAATAAACTGTGACCATCAGGCCCCAGTGCAAAGTTGCCATGGCATTTAGATATCCACTTGTCTCACCAATTGTCACAGCACGAAAAGGTAAAAATAAAAACACGTAGACGGGAATAAAAATTGCAAACATCCCATACCATTCGATCCCAATGAAATAATATTGAATCGGGATTGCTAGATATGCCCAAAAAAGCACGCGATGGTCCGCGCGGCGAGTTGGGATCAACGAGAGGTATTCTTTAAGCGCTAAAAAACTAATCAGTGCAAAAAATACGATAGAAATCGTTTTATTGAGCGCGATCGCAACACTAAAGACCGCAACCATTATCCACCAAGTTTTAATTCGTGAAGCTAGTTCGTGGTAGTCTTTTTCTGGGTTTTGCTTGGTGAGAAAATAGGTAATTGCAGAGCTTATAATTAAGACTGCAAAAATCCCAATTAAAGAATATTTCACTACTGGGTCAATGGCACTAAGCATTAACGGTCCCTTTTATTGTAAAGACTTTTTAGCGCGATTCCAAATCGTAAGCACCAAGAGAACAATTCCTACAATAAAAATCAGATTTAACCAAAAGTGCCCCAGGCCTTGAGTAACGAAAATTGCAGTTAGCCCGTACAAAAATGCTCGATCGCTTTTCCCCAACGGACCATCGTAGCGCCGCAGATCGCCAACAACTTGGCCTAGAATTCCAACAAACTCAGTTAATATTGCTAGAATCACGCTCGTGATCACTAACGGTTGCCAAAGGCCAGACACAACCACAAACGGTAAGTATAAAGCACTATCCGAAATTACGTCCCCTACTTCGTTCAAGATGCCGCCGAGTTTTGACTGCATCTGATGCTCACGAGCAAGCATGCCATCAATGGCATTAAGTGCCATGCGTATAAAAAGCACTATCGGTAAAAGCCAAAAAATTCCGGGGTATTTCCCGCCAAGAAGATAAGCTAATAGACCTGTAAAAATACTAATCACAAGCGCCAGGAGTGTAACTTGGTTTGCTGTCCAGCCGCGTTGAGCCAGAGTATTTGCAAGTGGTCTAAGTAGGCCCTGGAACTTCGGCTTGAAATCGTAAATTGACCCCATTAGTTACTGATCATCACCTCAGATGGATTGCCAAACGCCAAGTTACGTAACTCCTGTAAACGGCGTTGAGACTTTGCATCCAGATTCAAACCTGCGCTTCCCGAATATTGAAACTCGAGATAGCTTTGATACATTAGGAATGCGCGTTCCGCTTCGCGAGTATGTGGAAATTCTCTGATCGTTTGTTCCAAATAAAGCTCGCGAAAGGCATCAAAGGTTTTAATCGGCAAATGGAAGTAGGCAAGTGCTAAAAGATAAGTCGCTTGACGACGACTTCTCAGATCCGCATTACCAGGTTGAAGCTTCCCAGCGCTAGCTTTAACTGCGCGGTCGATTAAAAGCTCTTGATGTAATAGTGAGCTGGCATAAAGAGTCTTAATCAAATTCTCCTCATCAATTGTCAGTAGTTGCTGACCAGCAACTGGTTTTAATAAAGTCCGGGCACGCTCTAGGTTTGCGCCGCGGGCACTTATTCCAGCAAAATTATTAAGATCAACAATCCATCTTTCAACAAGTTTACGGTCGTCACTTGTTAGCTGCGCGGCTAGCAAAAACTGAGTTAATTTCTCTGCAGCACTAGTATAGGTATTCTTCACGCGCACTTGAATTACTAACCATAGCTTTATCGCCTGCAGCGCATGATGTGAAGTCTCAACCGCCTTCGCTTCGCCTACTGCTAGAGTGATTAAACTTTCTGAGGCTTGGTCAAATTGGCGAGTTGCAAATAGAAACTCGGCTTGCGCCATTTGCGCCTCGAAATCCTGCCCTAATTGGACAGGTAGTTTACCAACGAAATCAACCGGTACTTCATAGCGTGAGTGACAGGCCACGCAATTTGCGGTCAATCCACGTAGTTTCCAATTCGCATACTCTTTATCACCCTTGGCAAAACTATCACGGATATCTTTAATCATTTCTCGATGAGTCTGTAATGTTACGCGAAAGCCTGGCTCAAACATCGTCAGTGGGGCAGCAATCTCAACCTTATGAAAATCATTACTTAGCTGCTCAAGCAGCGCCGAAATTTTCGCAGTATTCTTCTGATCCAAAAAAGCATCCGGGGACCAAACGTAAGGATAAAGTTTACGCGCAACGGCATAGACGTCGCGCATTTCCCCCTGCAAAGTAGTTGGCGCCGCATGTTCATTTGGCTTACGACAGGCAAAGATTACAAGAACTGTCAAAACTAATAGGAGAATTCTTAGATGGAGTTTTCTGTTCATAGCTAGAGTCAGTAAAATTTTTATGCTGAATTATGGAAGCTCCGATGAAGAGAACTTCCTTAAGTCCATAGATTCCCCTAGATAGAGCGCCCGCGCAAGTAGATTAAAACATTCTAGTCCTACAATCTAGCATAGAAAACTCAACTACACCTAAATCAACGTTTAAAAATGGGCTGATCTGATAGTTCATTGATAGAACGTTTTACAGTCCCTGAATCGTTCGGAAAATGTTCAGCCAGAATTTTGCTGACTGAGTTAAGGCACTCAATAATCCCTTGAGTAAAATCACCAGACTGAAAAGTTGTCTTCGTTAGCTCGCAAATTTCGTGCCATTGTTGGTCATTAACTTTTGTAGCAATGCCACGGTCAGCAAGAATCTCGAGGGATCGATCGGCCAAATTAATGTATATGAGGACGCCAGCGTTTGTCTCGGTATCCCAAACTCGTAGCGAGCTAAACAGCATCTCGGCTTTTTCGCGAACCGTAATCCCACGTAAGAAATCTAACAGATCAAGTGCCGCTTCTACACAAATGCAAATCTCCCCGGTATGTTGTCTTTCAGAAAGAGAAATCGACTCGGCAATTCTTGCCCGGTTACTTTCAGGAAATATTTGATTTAATTCCCAGTAACCGAAGAAAAAGCATTTCAAGAAATGCACTTTAAAGAATTTCGAGAAAACTTCTGTGAAGAATTTAGAAAGTTCGGCTTGCATAGTTACCACCTGCCCGAGGCACCTCCTCCACCAAAACTCCCTCCTCCCCCACTAAAGCCGCCACCCCCTGAACTCCAACCTCCACCTGAACTTGTTGAATACCTGCCAGTCCCCCAAGTCCGGTTATTCTCCAGGGAGGAAAAAATGAAAACTATCAGGCCGGCAATACACGCTGTAAGAAAAGAGAGCGCAAACAATGAAAGCACGCATGTGACAAGCGCAGCAATTGTCGCGCCACGTTTGCGGCCCAGTGAATATTTGAGGATCGAAGCTAAAAACAAGCCAAGAACTACAAAGACCGGGAATAAGTCTACCAATGTTGAATCGTATTGGGGCAGAGGGAGTTTCTCGCCAGCAATGGCTTTCTGCATCGCCCAAACACCTTCCGTTATACCTTGTCCGAATTCGCCAGCTTGAAATCGGGGAGTGATAATTTCCGAGATGATGCGTTTACAAATTGCATCCGGAAGTGCCCCTTCAAGGCCGTAACCAACTTCAATCCGCATACTACGGTCTTGCTTAGCAACAATCAGAATCACGCCATCATTGATTTTTTCACGACCAATTTTCCAAGTTTCTGCAAGTCGGATCCCAAAACTTTCGATTGCCTCGCCTGCTGTAGTCGGAAGAATTAAGACAGCAATCTGCGATCCTTTTTCTTTTTCAAACTGAGCAAGACCATTCTCGAGCACTGCTTTCTCAGGGCCAGTCAGCGTCGAGCTTAAGTCGACAACACGCCCAGTCAGTTCGGGAATTTCAATCAGTGCAAAGGCAGAGAGTGGTAGCGTGAAGCAAAGTGTGGCAAGAAACAATTTACAGATTAAACTACGAATCATTTCCTTTTCGCTTTATTTAGAACACGTCAGGGAAGTTTTGATTATGTTCGAGGTTGAGACGAGTTCGAGGAACGGGAATTGCGAGCAGCAGAGTTTATTGTAATAAATGAGCAGCGCAGCAATGTCCCGTTCTGAAGAAATCGGCCAAGATCGGACATAAGCAGAGCTTCCTTAAAATGAAACCTTCGGCGGCACACTTACCGCTTTTTCATTTTCAACTGCAAAATTTTCTTTAGTCGAGTAACCAAAAATCTTTGCGGTTAAGTTTGATGGGAATTTGCGCACCAAAACGTTATAGGACTTGACGGCTTCGATATAACGCAAGCGCGCTACAGCAACGCGGTTTTCTGTACCTTCAAGTTGTGCCTGTAAATCTCTAAATACTCCGTCTGCTTTAAGCTGCGGATAATTTTCAGAAACGGCAATCAAACGCGAAAGCGCCGAAGATAATTCACCTTGAGCTGCTTGGAATTTCTGCATGGCAGCAGCATCGCCAATTGAATCAGCATTAACTTGAATGCCCCCTACTTTGGCACGTGCATTAGTGATTGATTCCAAAACCTCTTTTTCGTGATCGGCATAACCCTTCACGACATTAACGAGATTCGGAATCAAATCAGCGCGGCGCTGATATTGATTGAGAATTTCACTCCAGGCTGACTTTATTTCTTCGTCAAATAATTGGAAGCGGTTGTATCCACAGCCGGCTGTGGATACGATTAGGAATAACATTACTAATCTAATAATATTTTTCATAAAGAAAGCCTCCGAGAAAAGAATCACCTGAAAACAATTACGACAGATACAGATCGAGAAATCTGGCAAAATTATACATCAATAAGCAACAACTCCCGATAAGTGGCCGATAATTATGATGTAATTCAAAATTTTTCTAACCAGAAACCCAAAATAACTAAAGAGGATAATTTATGCCAGTCATTTCAATGTTTTACGGCCTGATTGTTACGATGTATTTTTTAGATACCAAAAAGCACAATTTGCCCCACATACATGTACGCTATCAAAATTACGAGGCAGTGTATGGTATTGAAACATCAGAGTTGCTCGAAGGTTCCCTACCAATTAATAAAGAACGGATTTTATTAGCTTGGATTGAGCTGCACCGTGACGAACTATTGGCAAATTGGAGTTTAGCCATTGAGGCGCTACCACTGTTCAAAATCGACCCATTAAAGTAAAATACCTACATGAACCCAAGAGTTGTATCAGTCAAAGCAAATGATGATTATACCTTAGTATTGGTCTTTACTAACGGAGAAACTCGTATTTTTGACGCAGCTAATTTGTTAGATACTGGTGTATTTAAGGCACTAAAAGATATAACCCAATTCAGGCAAGCAGCTGTTGCTTATGGAACAGTAATCTGGCCCGGTGAGATTGATTTGTGCCCAGATACCCTTTACGAAGACAGTAAACTATTAGCGACTCTAGGCTGAGTGCCCAAATAAATACATATCCGTTGAGGTTCAACAAAAATCTCCCGCGACGACTTGTCCGCCGTAGTCGGCGAAACTGCGTAGGCGGAAGAAATTTGGCCAAGAACGGACTTAAATACTTAGCGATTGAGCAACTCCCGCATAGCCACCCCAATCGTCGCCGGGGATCGCGTTGTTGCCACACCGGCTTTTTCCAGAGCTTTGAACTTTCCTTCGGCAGTTCCCGAACCACCGCTGATGATTGCACCAGCATGGCCCATGCGTCGCCCCTCAGGAGCTGTCGCTCCACCGATAAAACCAACAACAGGCTTTTTCACGTGAGACTTAATATATTCCGCGGCCTCTTCTTCAGCAGTTCCACCAATCTCACCAATCATCACGATCGCATCAGTGTCGCGATCTTCATTGAAAAGCTTCAAGCAATCGATAAAGTTTGTGCCATTTAATGGATCGCCACCAATACCAATACAAGTCGATTGACCAATCCCGAGCGAAGTCAATTGATCAACAGCTTCATAGGTGAGTGTTCCTGACCTGGAAACAACACCGACTCGACCAGGCAAGTGAATGTGGCCGGGCATGATACCAATCTTACAGGCGCCAGGTGTAATAATTCCTGGACAGTTTGGACCGATCAGGCGCGTGTTAGAATTTTTAAGATAGGTTTTGACTTGGAGCATGTCACGCACGGGAATACCTTCAGTGATACAGACAACAAGCGGTACTCCAGCATCGCAAGCTTC
This sequence comes from bacterium, assembly GCA_016786595.1. Lineage (NCBI taxonomy): Bacteria > bacterium. The sequence continues at coordinate 74,741 of JAEUWB010000006.1, forward strand.
AAGAATTGCATCTGCGGCGAAAGGAGGAGGGACATAGATCACGCTGGCGTTGGCCCCTGTGGCCTTAACAGCATCCTTAACTGAATCAAATACAGGGATGCCTTCTGCCGTTTCGCCACCTTTGCCGGGACTTACCCCCGCAACCATTTGCGTGCCGTACTCTTTACAGGCCTTGGTATGAAACATGCCGGTTTTGCCGGTCATGCCTTGTGTTAGTACTTTTGTATTTTTATCAACTAAAACAGCCATTTTCTTTTATCCTTTCGCAACCTCAGCAACAATCTTCTTTGCCGCATCCGCCATATCGTCAGCTGGAATGATTTTTAATCCTGAATCAGCAAGCATTTTTTTGCCAATATCAACGTTTGTACCCTTGAGGCGCACTACCAGTGGAACTTTAATCGAGAGTTCCTTGGCCGCTTCAATAATACCCCCGGCAATTACATCGCAGCGCATAATGCCGCCAAAAATATTGACTAAAATGCCTTTGACACTTGAGTCGCTAAGAATCAGCTTAAAAGCTTCGGTCACCATTTCCTTAGTTGCACCACCACCGACATCGAGGAAGTTAGCTGGTGAACCGCCAGCCTGCTTGATGATGTCCATGGTTGCCATCGCTAAGCCTGCGCCATTTACCATACAACCGATGTTGCCATCTAAAGCGATATAGTTAATGCCTAGTTCGCCGGCGCGGATTTCACGCTCATCGATTTCATCATAATCGAGGCGATCAAAGCCATCCTTTTGGCGATACAAAGCGTTATCGTCGAGTGCCATTTTAGCATCAAGACAAATGAAATTTCCTTCCGTAGTTTCAATCAAGGGATTAATTTCTAGCATCGAACAATCAAGCTCGAGAAATGCACGATAGAGGTTTTTTACAACCGGCGTTAATTTCTTTTGCAAATCCTTATCAAGCTTTAAGAACTGACCAATCGAGCGGATATGGAAATCCTGTAGGCCCGTTTCGGGAAGCACGTTCACTGTCAAAACTTTTTCTGGATTTTTGTGGGCGATTTCCTCAATCTCCATTCCGCCTTCGGCGCTGATGATAAATGAAACACAAGTACTTTCACGGTTCATAATCAAACTGAGATAAAACTCACGTTTGATATCCGAAGCTTTTTCGACCCAAACCTTGCGCACTAAGCGACCTTGTGGACCAGTTTGTGGAGAGACTAGAGTCATGCCGATAATTTTTTCACCTAAACTGAAAGCCTCGTTAGGAGTTTTGGCAAGTTTAACACCGCCACCCTTTCCACGACCACCAGCGTGAATTTGGGCTTTGACCACAGTCAGTCCGCCACCTAAATTAACCGCCGCCTTTTTAACTTCTCGCGGCGTATAACAAAGAAATCCTGGATTAACTGGTAATCCAAATTTTCCTAAAAAATCCTTGGCTTGATACTCATGTAAATTCATTGATTAGTACCTTAATTAATCACTTACTTATTTAAACTTGCTACAAGATCACGCACATGCGAGGCGCTCACAGCTAGTTCTTGCTTTTCTTTTTCAGTCATTTCGATTTCAACGACTTTCTCTACGCCCTTCGCGCCGATAATTGTGGGAACGCCCATGTAGAGATCCTTAAACCCGTATTCGCCACGGAGATAAGCTGCGCAAGGGATCACTTTCTTTTGGTCGAAAAGATAGCTCTCGGCCATTTCGATCGCTGAAATTGCTGGCGAGTAGAAGGCTGAGCCAGTCTTGAGTAGCGCTACAACTTCGCCACCCGATCCACGCACGCGTTTCTCGATAGCATCGAGACGATCTCCAGGAATCAGCTGCGCAACTGGAACGCCATTAACAGTAGTGTAGGATCGGATCGGCACCATATCATCGCCATGTCCGCCAAGCACGAAAGCTGAAACCGATGTCGGAGAAATTTTTAATTCTTCGGCAATATGCGCACGATAACGCGCTGAATCAAGAACGCCAGCCATACCCACAACGCGCTCATGTGGGAAGCCAGTTTCCTTTTGGCAAAGAGTTACCATCACGTCTAGCGGGTTAGAGACAACAATTACAAAAGCGTTAGCGGCGTATTGTTTAACGCCTTGCGCTACGGTTTTCATGATGCCCGCATTTGTCGCAATTAAATCATCGCGGCTCATTCCAGGCTTACGTGGAATTCCCGCTGTAATGATCACGACGTCTGCGCCTTCGATATCTTTATAATCTGTGGTGCCTTTGACTGCTACAGAAGTGCCAAGCACTGGTGCTGCATGCGTGAGATCGAGCGCTTTCCCGGCGGCAACTCCATCGGCAACGTCAAACATCACAACGTCCCCAAGTCCACGCTCGAGGGCAAATAAAGCAAGTGTTCCACCAATATTTCCAGCACCGATCAGGGCAATTTTACGACGTGTTTTCATAATTATTTTGCAGTCTCCAATTAACGTACAACGCCGGTTTGTATACAGAATTAGATCTGGCCGCAACTGTAGAGATAAATAGTCCGTAATTGCTTAATTTAAAAATCTTGAGTAATAATGAGCCCCTTTCGGGTAGTAGGGGATTATTAATAGGTTTTGAAACTGTTTTCAAAAGTTAATTTATTAACTTTTAGAAAACACTTCATCGCACCGTAGTCCCAATTTTTAATTGGGCGAAGGCGGATAAGCCTTGCGAATCTGTTGGTTCAAGTTGCTCGCCATGATGCGGGCAAGTTCAACCAACAGGTGAAGTTATGGGGAAATTTAATCCAGAAGAAAGCCGTCTCTATCGGCAGTTCCGCACGGGCGGACTCGTTCTCGTCATTTGTGCAGTGCTAATTGGCATGCTTGGCATGAGTCCGATCGCCCAGCGACTTGATGCCTCAGTCTTTGGAATGCTGGCACTGCTATGCCTTTTTGGCGGGGTGATGCTGATCTTGATCGGCCTCGGGCTTTTCCTCCTGACAATACTCAAGGGGAGCAAAAGACTGTGAAGTGCATCAGTTTAGCGCTACTCGTTGCTCTAACATTGAGCGCAATCGTTGCAACAAAGCTCAATCTTAACACGGTCGCAGAGTCTCTCTTGCTACTCTCTGCCTTGGGCTGGATTATCGTTTTGGCGATTTTTCATGCTCAGGCCAAAACCAAATTTTGGGAGGAAAACGCTGCGCGGCTGTTCCCTAACAGCTCCAAAGGCATTCCCAAAGACTAAACACTATGAACGATCAAGGAACGCAAGAAAACTTAAAGGCAGAGTCCGGTCACATTCCTGGCTGGCTTTTACTTTTGCTCGTCGTGGTGATGTTGTTGTGCTACCTTGATGGATCGATCTTGAACCTGGTCGATCCAAGCAATGCTCCACATCAATCAACAGGGGAAAAATTGATCGAGTCATTCGAGGCTGGAGCTAATCGATTTTCCCGAGACCCAAGTCTTGATGGCATCAGCCCAGAAGAAGCAGGTGAAAAGTAACTGCGACTACGACCATGCTTGGGCCTAAGGTTGATCAAAATCCCCTACGGCCCTCTTTGAAAATTTTCTATAAACATCTTGAATGACCTGTTGCATTAATTTATAATCGTGAACTCGGGCAGTAGAGAGAATTAACCGGTTTTACGAAGGATGATATCCTCGAGGTAATGATTTAAGTCGGCGGCGCTTTACTGTTGCCAGCTTAAATCATTGCCTCGAGGTAAACTCATGAAACGTAGCATCAAACTCGAAATCGCAGCAGCTGTAGTTCTATTTTTGGGCTTTGCTACAACAGTTGTTGCCCATCACTATCACGCCCCGTACGCGATCCAGCAGGCTTGCGGCAAGTTCGCCTTGCTCTGTATGATTTCTGCGGGAATCTTGTTCGGCATCTTTGCAGAAAAATTTCGCATAGCGGAAGACTAAACGCAAAGGTCTAAGTTGGCAAAGGTTGCAAGCAATTCTCTCTACTGCCAACTTCCTTCCCCAGAGAACAATGTTACTTACTATTAGGCGCAGCTTTTGTTGTCCGAGCAATTGAATCCACCTCGTACCCTGCGTCTGTGACATATTTTTTAATTTGCTCATCGGAAAGCGTCTGACCGTCTTTGATTTCAAGGTGCATATTCTTCTTTTCTAAACTGACTTCAACTTTAGAAACTTGGGGCATATCAGAGAATGTCTTGGTCAGTCCTTGCGAGCAAAATGAGCAGACCATGCCATTGACGCCGACCTCAATTGTCTCGGCCAAAGCTTGAGTAGCGCCTAAAAACAATAAACATGTGGTAAGAATTATTTTGTGTTTCATGGTTTATACCTCGTTATCTAAGTTAACAGATTGCCGCGGTCGCATGAAATAAAATTTCATGCTCCCTCGCAATGACTGACGGCCCCGTTCGCCATCTCTGAATACGGTTGAGATTGAGTCGATGTCGAGGAACGGACCTTAATACAGAGCAAGAAGCGCGCTTTATTGTAATAAATGAGCAGCGCAGCAATCTCCCTGACGACTTGTGCGCCGTAGTCGGCAAAGCCGCATAGGCGGAAGAGATCGGCCAATCTCGGCCGTATTCCCTAGAAATGCACCATCAAAGTCCCCATAACCTTACCTCGTGTCGTAACTCCCAATTCCCAAAAAACGTTAGATTTAAAAAATCTCAACAGTGGGCCGCCTTCGATTTCGTCCTCACTATCTGGTTTATAATTTATTTCGGCAAGTATCCAGGAATTTAACTCGTCAAATTCTGCGAGATATGGAGCAGCTCCCAGACGCAGCTTAAGACGATGTACATCGAGACTTCCTTCACTTTGTAGTTCGTTGATTTCAAAAGCCGAATAAAGTCTGCGACTCTCGGCATCAAGTTGTAGACCAGCAAAGCTTGCGAGCTTAATGTCACCATCAAAATCAGCAAGTCCGGCACCGGCCATCAGATAGAAGTTAGCTTGATAGTCAGGGGCATTTTCCCGGTAAATTAGAAAGTTAAAATGTGGATAGATAAAATTTACGTCTCGGTCGGCGATTTCCACCCGCGATACTCCTAGGCCAACTGACTGCCGAGCGGAAAATGAATAATGCAGCATCAAGTCGTTACGACCAGGTGAGATATAATCCATTACGGCAATGCCCCCCTTGAAGGTAACCGGGTGCGCCTTAACGTATTGAGGCAGCAAAAAAATAGTCAATACAAACAAATTTTTTAAAGCACTTCTCATGCAGAAAGTTTCTATGTTCGATTAATTTTAAGAATGCCAAACAATTTGCATAAAGCAGGCAGCACCAGCAATGTCAATAAGGTAGAGGTAATCACCCCTCCGATTACCACCGTAGCCAGTGGCCTTTGCACTTCAGCGCCTGCGCCGGTTGCTAAGGCCATTGGCAAAAATCCTAACGCTGCCACTAATGCTGTCATTAAAACTGGACGAAGTCTGGAAAGCGATCCTTGGGTAATTGCCACAACGAGATCCTCTCCGCGGTCAAATAAATTACGAATCACGGTTAACATCACCAAACCATTCAAGACTGCTACCCCTGACAAGGCAATAAAGCCTACTGCGGCTGAGACAGACAGCGGTATACCACGCAAGAGCAAGGCAAAAACTCCCCCAGACAGTGCTAGCGGAACTCCAGAAAATACCAAAAGCGCCATGCGCAAACTAGCAAATGAATAATAAAGTAATAGCAAGATTAAGCACAACGTAATTGGAACAACGATTGATAAGCGCTTTTGCGCTGAGATCATTTGCTCAAATTGACCGCCCCAGACCAGCCAGTAACCTACAGGCAGTTTCAGTTTAGCGTTTAATAGCTCCTGTCCTGACGCAACAAAACTCCCTAAATCACGCTCCCGGACATTTGCGGTCACGACAACGCGACGTTTTCCATTCTCTCGACTAATCTGATTTGGCCCAGTAGTGAATTTAATTTCAGCAACACTGGAAAGCGGCACAAAAGATCGGAGCGGCTGATCTTCATGGTCAATCGAGACTGCTTGATCACTCTGCCAAACTTCAGGAGGAAGCGGGATGGGCAGCCGCGACAAGGCATCAATATTTGAACGAAGATTCTCCGGCAGGCGAACAATGATTTGGAACCTTTGGTCACCTTGATATAACTCGCCAGCAACTTGTCCACCAATTGCAGCACTGATGGTATCTTGCGCCTGTTTCATATCAATTCCGAAACGGGCTAAACGTTGGCGACTAAGCTCAATGCTGATCATCGGCAGCCCAGTTACTTGCTCAATCTTCACATCCTGGGCACCGGGAACACTTTCAAGTAGCTGCGCGACCTGCGTGCCGCTCTGCAAAAGTTCCTCGAGATCCTCACCAAAAACCTTCACCGCAATGTCACTACGCACTCCGGCAATGAGCTCGTTCATGCGCATTTGAATTGGTTGGGTAAACTCGTAGTTATTACCAGGAATCTCCGCGACAACTTGCTCGACTTGTTCAACAAGCTCAGTTTTCGACTTAGCTGGATTGGGCCATTCACGGCGTGGTTTCATGATCACAAATCCATCTGCCACGCTCGGTGGCATTGGGTCTGTCGCAATTTCAGCCGTGCCGATTTTAGTAAATGTATGCGAAACTTCGGGTATGGTGCGAATGCGTTCTTCTAGAATCTTCTGCATTTCAATCGCTTGCGTCAGCGAAGTGCCCGGAATACGCAGCGCATGCAAGGCCACATCACCTTCATCTAAGCTCGGAATGAACTCGGTGCCCAGACGTGATGCCACAAGTAAGCTAATCAAAAATAAGGCGGCGGCAACGATGATTACTCTGAGGGGCCGAGCAAGGGCATGCGTTAATACTCGGGCATAAACCTCGGAGATTTTCGAGATCAGTTTACCCTGCTGATGTTCGGGTGCTTTTTTAATAAAAATCGCAACTGCCGCAGGAATAAAAGTTAAGGAGAGCAACATTGCCCCAAATAAGGCAATCATCACCGTAATCGCCATGGGGTGAAACATTTTTCCCTCAACTCCAGTCAAGGCTAGAATTGGTAAATAGACAATCATGATAATCAGCTCACCAAACATCGTCGCCTGTCGAACCTCGATTGAAGCTTCGTAGGTTACGCGCATACGTTCAGTCAAACTTAAAGCTCTCCCGAGCTGACGCTGCATTTGCGACAAACGCGTCATGCAGTTTTCTACGATAATTAATGAGCCATCAACGATTAATCCGAAATCTAGCGCCCCAAGACTCATTAAATTGGCGCTAACTTTAGAGTTGACCATGCCGGTAATCGTAAACAGCATCGACAAGGGTATGACTAAGGCAACAATTAGCGCGGCTTGAATATTGCCCAGAAATACAAAGAGTACCGCAATGACAAAAGCTGCACCCTCGAATAAATTCTTCTTTACTGTATCAATTGTCTTATCAACCAGCGTGGTGCGATCGTAGACAGCTTTAATTGTCATACCTTGGGGTAGCGATCTGACAATTGACTTAATTCGCTCTGAAACTTTAGTTGAAACAGTGCGGCTATTTTCACCGATCAGCATAAAAACGGTTCCGAGCACTACTTCTTGTCCGTTCTCTGTGGCTGCACCCGTCCTTAATTCTTGACCAAGGTCAACAGTTGCGATGTCCCGCACAAAGACCGGGCGACCTTCACGCGTAGTTACCACTAATGCTTCGATATCCTCGATTGAAGTGATCTGACCAGGTGCTCTGACTAAATATTGCTGGCCATTTTTCTCGATATACCCAGCACCGACGTTAAGGCTGTTCTCGCTAATCGTCTGCACTAAATCATTCAGGGTCAAGCCTAGTGAGAGTATTTTCTCGACACTTGGAGTGACATGGAATTGCTTTTCGTAGCCACCAATCGAATTTACGTCAACAACTCCTGCAACCGTTCGTAGCTGTGGTTTAACAATCCAGTCTTGAGCGGTTCTTAACTCTGTTGGCGAATGCTCTGGCGTTAGTGGATCCTCATCATTCTCCACAGTGTACATGTAAATTTCACCCAGACCTGTAGCAATTGGCCCGAGTAGCGGATTAACCCCACTGGGAAGTTTTTCTCTAACTTCCTGAAGTTTTTCCGCAATCAACTGCCGTGCAAAGTAAATGTCAGTCTGATCTTTAAACACTACAGTGATTTGCGATAAGCCGTAGCGGGAAAGTGATCGCGTATAATCTAACCTAGGCAGCCCTGCCAGTGCTGTTTCGATCGGAAAAGTCAGCCGCGTCTCAACTTCAAATGGCGTGTAGCCTGGAGCCTCTGTATTTACCTGGACTTGAACATTCGTAATATCGGGCACAGCGTCGATAGGCAATTGCTGATATTTATATGCTCCTAATACGGCCATGCCTAGAGTTGCGACAAGCACAAGCCAGCGCTGAGCAATAGAAAATCTAATAATCCGCTCAAACATAAAGCTCTTTCCTAGTGGTCGTGACTAGCCTGAGACTTTTCGATCTCAGCTTTAACAATAAAGCTATTCGTGCTGACATAACGATCCCTGGCATTAAGCCCAGCAAGGATTTCCACAAATTGTAAATCTTTCCTGCCTGTTTTGACCGGCATTGCTTGAAAGACCTCACCGTCAGTTAGAAAGACAACATCCCAATCGCGAAATTTTTGCAGTGCTTCGCGCTTAACTGCAACTGGAACGTCCTTAAGGTCACTACTCAGAGTCCCCGAAATAAAAAGACCCGGACGTAGGAGCCGATCGTGATTGTCAATCACCGCACGAATTAACTTTGACTGTGTAGCCACATCTGTAAAGGGAGAGACATAGCTGACTCGGGCATTTATCGGGGGCAGGTCTTCTCCGGCATGAATTGAAATTTGCTGTCCCGGCTCAATCGTTGAGAAATCATCACGATAGACCTGGAAGTCCGCCCAAATCTCCGACAAATCAGCAATCACGAAAAGCTCCTTACCTTCCGAGACAAATTCGCCGAGCGTTGCATGGCGCTTAACAACTTGCCCCTTAATCAGTGAGCGAATTTCATAAACTTGCAGTGATTGATTGCTTTCAACAAGTGCAAGCACTTCATCCTTCTCCACTGTGTCGCCTAAGCGTTTTCTAATCTCTTTAATCACCCCAGGAAAACGCGGCATAATATGCGCTACGCGATCTTCATTCGGCAATAATCTACCAAAGACTTCTGTCGTAGTATTAATTTTCTCGCTTTGAGCCTGGTCGATTGATAATTTAGCCGCTGCCAACTCTCGCTCTGAAAATTCAGCGCGCCCTTCATAGCTTGTATACTCCCAGTCGTAGTGCTGACCGGAGTAATTTGCCTCGACTTTGACAACAAACGAGTGTGGTTCCTCAACCACCCGATCTGCAGTCAGATAGTTATCTCTCGCAGTGAATTCAAATTTCTCTGGCGCGCGTAGAAAACGTTCTAAAGTTACTTTAGCCGTTACTAGCTTAGGATCGATTGGCTGTTGATCGTGATAGGCATAAATTCGATACTGCGGCGGAACTTGATCTTCAAAAATTGCTATCTCCAAGGCGAAATCAGCTAATTCGAGCAGGCGCCCTCCATGAGGTCCCTTTGCTAGTTCTGCTTTGTCCGTATCATGATCGTGAGCATGCCCGTGCTCGTCTCCATGATCATGACCGCCTCCGGCTAATGCGCTAGGAATAAAAACTGCCCAGAACAAGACTAAAACTGTGCGATAAAATAATTTCATAAATCCAGACCTCTAAATCTCTTTCCCAGTCATAATCGAAAGCTCTACGCGCTCAGACAAAGACTTGATGACCAGTTGAAGATACATATCTTGCGCTGCGCGAAGTTCAATTAAATTTTGCAATACCTGTTGCGGGTTTCCTTGCCCCGCCCTTAATTCATCAGTAGCTGCTTTGAGCGCAGCTTCTAGTGCCGGCAGCACTTTTTCTTTGTATAGTTTTGCTTGCTGAGTGGAAGCTTCGAGTGCCCTGAACACCAAGCTGACTTCTGCGTGGAAATTACCTTGATCAATCTGCTGAACTTCTGACTCGTGGAATTCCTCTTCGGCTTTGCTCTTTAACTTCGCTGCTTGATTGCGATCAAAAATCGGCAGATCTATTTGCAAGCCGAAATTAATGCGGTCGTCACCGTCAGCTGTATGTTCAAAGGCAATTTTTGGCGCAAACTTTGGGAAAGCATCAAGCGCAGCAAGTTCGCGCTGGGTAGCTGCAATTTTAAGCCGAAGTTTTTTCGCATCAGCCAGCGGAAGGTTTGCAGTGTCTAGACCGCCATCTAGATCGGGAAGTGGCGGCAGGTTGATGGATTTTAACAATCTTGTTTTATAATCAACGCCACTGCGCTTGATCAGTTCTGCTTTGGCGCGGTTACGATCTGCTGTGATGCCAATTAATTCAGCGTTTTGTTTTTCAATTTCGGCTAGGAATAATTGGGAAATCGAGCCAGGAAGGAGGCCTTGCAGATTGGCACGTTGAATAATCTCCGCAAGGCTTCGCGTGCGAGCAACTAAGTCCTGTGCGAGTTTTTCCTTTTCTTGCAGGGCCCAAGCTTTGGCATAAATCAGTTGAAGATTTCCGCTAAACTCTAATAGTTCAAGCTTATTACTGAGCACTGTAGATTTTTCAATTAACTCACTGAGTCGCTGGCGAACTCCAAATGATGACAAGCGTAAGGGCTGAGTCAGGCTAATTTCATATTCATCATCAAGATTATTTTCCTGAGTAGTATATTGACGAAATTCTCCAGCCAGCTCAGGGTTACTAAGCGTTTTTAACTGAACTGCTTCAGCTTTTGTGGCTGCACTTTGCGCTGCGATTGCCTTGACAAAAGTACTGCTTTCAAGGGCTGTTTCAAGAACTTCTTCGTAAGCAATCTCTGCTGGTGCGCCTAGCGCTGCTTGGGCCGTAAAATCCAATAATAAGAGCATGCCGAAAATCGACAAGTGAATAAATGCTGCCTTTTTCATATTTTTTCCGTGCTAGAAACAATAAGAACTACATAATTTAGTTCTCAAACGCTTTCCGAAAATTTTGTCAGCTTGGAGCAAGCGCGTAAGAACGAGCGGGTATGCCAACCCAGAGTTAGATCGATTGCGGGGGAGAATTGGGACTAATCAGGCTGATTAATAAATGATCATGTTCGCGTTTGTATGAAACAACCAAACGCTTGAACGCTGGTGAAGTATCTCGGGTGATTCCTTGCAAGATTTCTTGTAGGAATTGCGTGCCCGCAAATAATAGCTGTGACTCAAGCTGCTTAGCACTTTTCAAGCCATAGCTGATTGCAATATCAGACACTTCACATGCAGTGCCAGAGTCATGCGGATCTTCAACCGGCTCGGCTGAATTCTCTTGGTGGTGGTGATGAGTACGGTTATGGGTCTCTTCAATTACATAACACCCAGCGAGGCAATCACTGATGGCAAAAAGCCAAATTACTAAAACAAAAAGTTTAATAAATTTATTTGAGCGCATCTTCGTATGATCATCAGTCTACAACTTCAATCAACTGTTAACAAGAAATGAATTAACAATCTAGATTTATTCAGCAATTGCTAGTAGCTCAATAATTTCTCAATAATATGCTGCCAAGTGCTATTGAAAGCTTGGCCGGAAGTCTTCGCGCCTTCACAAAGTTTAGTATATAAACTTGCGTCACTGACCAGGCGGTTAATTCCTCGTGAAATTCCCTCTTCAGTTGGGTCACAGACCAGTCCATTTTCCTCGTGACGTACAAATTCTAAAACGCCACCACTATCGAGCGCCGTAATCACGGGCTTGCCACTCGCCAATGTTTCTAAAGTGACATAACCATAATCTTCATCATACGGTGCATAGTAGACAGCATAGGACCGGGCATAAAGCTCCAGAAGTTCTTGATCGGAAACCCGCCCCAGAAAATCAACACGACTTTGCATGTTATAAAGATCGAGTAAATCTTGAAAATGCTGTTCAATCCCCGGTTCATCTGGCGTGCCCACGATCTTAAGTCGTAGCTTATCTTGCACCCTCGAGAGGGATTTAATCATCAGGTCCACGCGCTTAATACTACAGAGTCTGCCAACTGAAAGAATATAACCTTCTTCGGGTGCATTCTGATAACGACCAGCAAGCGGTAACGGGGGCAAAAGCGGCGCACTTTCGATATTTAAGTAGCGCTTAAGGCGCTTACTCACATTCGTAGAAATCGTATAGCGATTCTTACACTCTTCAAGCGCTCTCGTATCTGCTTCCATGAGCATTTGTCGCAAGGCTTCATCGCGAGCCTCGGAACAAAAATCCCCAAAGCGCGTCTGATAAAGATCATACATTTGCCGATGCTGATGAATCAGCCACAAGCTTTTGCGTGGATGCTTGACGACATAGGACGGAAACTTAGTTGGGATTACGAGATCAACTTCTTTCCCACCAAAGCTGCGTAGATCAAGCGAGCGCCAGAGTGCCACACTTTTCAAGAGATCTTCCTTAGGGTCAGCAAAAAATGGCAGTTGCACTAGCTCCGTATTATGGCCCGCAGCCTTCAGTGCCTTAACCAGCCCATCAACGAGCACTTCCGCACCACCACGCGAAAAAGGAACTTGCACTGCTGTAACGATAATATTCATCAGTTATTTTTTAACTACAATTGCAAAATCTTGAAAACCGTAGAGCTGCTTGTTTAAACGGCGCAGGTTTTCGTTCAATTGATCAATTGCTTCCATAAAACGCGCTGGCAAATATTCTTCGAGGATTAATTCTTTAAGCATTGCCTCTTTGGGGTAAGGCGAACTGTAGAGAATTTGTTCGGGATTAAAACCTTTAATCTCTGCCATGAACTTCAAAGTTTCAGGGTGCAGTGGCCAAATATGTGTCGGGTCGCGGAAAAAATTCGAGGCCAAGGCAGTAAAGGACTCTGGATTAATTGTTTCCAGAATTAAGCGCGCTCCAGGCTTTAACTTCGCGTGCGCAAGTTCAAAAAACTTTTCTAACACTTTTCGCGGTAGGTGTTCGACTAATTGTGCAGCAAAAATTCCACCTGCAGAGTTGTTGGGTAGCTGTTCCAAGAACTTGATGCAATCCAGCGTAACTACATTTAAGCCCTTGGTTTTACAGATTTCTGTCATCGCTGGATTGAGATCGATGCCAATTGCCGGAATACCGCTGGCCTTAAGTAACTCTAAAAATTCCCCGCGCCCACAGCCAAATTCAAGAACTTCAGCGGTAGCGTTACTAAAAAAATGTAAATATTCGCGCATCCTCTCGCGAATTAGATGCTCTGAACCGCGATAACGATCTTCAAGCACAAGATATTCTAAGTCAGACGGCTCAAAGCTTGTCGGCTGATCTTGACCTTGCTGAAGCATTGCAGCTGGAGTCTCGGAAGTATTTATTTTAGCACGTGCAATCATCAGCGTTGTGCGTTCGAGGGCATGTAATTCATCCCGTAAGCCTTCAATCCGGTCTTCAAAAACACGCAGGCTTTCCGTACGCACCAGCTCACGGCCAAGTGAGCGCATCTCTCCATGCAGCCGCTCCAAATCTTCACGCAGTAGCTGGTTCACGTCACGATCAATTTTCTGAATAATTCTGGTCCAGACATCGGTATCCCGAGCATCGATATAGCGCGCAGTTTGATTGAGAAAGCGTACTAGATTCGACTGGAATTTACGCTCGCGCTCAAAATACTCTCCCAGCACAGTGTTCCAGATCATATTAACGAAAAATTTCTTGAACTTTACAATCAGCCGACCAATGATTGGTCGATGCGATGAAATTTCTGACGGCACGGCCCAGTCATGCCAATGCGAATTGAGGTAATTTAACTCTTCACTTAAGATTACTGGATTATTCGCAGCCCGATTCTGCGACAATTGAATTGTTGGTGCAGCTGTTGGAAGTTGCTCTAAATCGCGCTTAATTTTTTCACGAATCTCTGCCATTAATGCTTCTACATTAACCGACGGTGTCGTGGGTTTCCGATCTTGCTCAGTATTATCTTTAACAGCTGCTTGCATAGGCCCACACTAATAAGCTATAAAACGGTCAATTTCAATATCGCCAAGCTTATGGATAATCTTTCCAGTAAAACCCTCGAGATCGCACGTAGAAACTTAGCTACGAGGCTAGCCCAGCACCCGTCATACACGAACCAGGAGATTCAAAGGGTGACAGAGCTTGAGCACAAAAGTTTGTCCGGAAACGCCGCGCTGACGAGCGACGCGATTGACTTGCTACGAGCACTATCGAATCACGCTCAAGTTACAATTAAACCTGAAAATGATTTCAAATCTCACCGTAAATTGATTGGACCGCTAATCAGTTTCGCAAAAAAACTAAGCTTTCCACTGGTCAATTGCCACGTAAAAAAGAGCCTGACTACGCAGCAAGAGTTCAACCAAACCGTGGTTGAAGCTCTAGCAAAAATAGTTTCCAACCAAACTAGCGACAAGCGCTAGAAAGAAGTTAGTAAGTTCAACAATTTACCGTCAGCAGCCACTTGTTGCAGTGCTTGACTCATAGAAATCTGCAAGGCTTCGCGCACTTGAGCGTCCTCAATTTTTGGATTCTTAACGTTAGAAGAGCCACGATATGTGCCAATATACATTGCCTTGTTAGTTGGGTCTAAGATTGTGAGCTTAATTTCCGCAGCACTACTCACCGTGCGCATTGCCATTCCCGAACTTAATTCGGCAGTCCAATTCACAAGCTCAGCACGAATTACAATCGGCGCACCCTCAGTAACAGAAAAACCTTTATCGCTTAAGACGCGCTTTAAGGCCTGCTCAACTACCTGAGTGGCGCTACCCTCTGCTGTCACTTCAGAAGATCCACGCAACATTAAGACTGGACTTGTGCGCGCATCGCCCACTTGCTCAAGATAGACTTCGTTGTCTTGGAGCGACGAATCACGCGTGACACTTATCCCTGCAATCTCTGGCAAGGCAATCTTCTGGCCAATGCGTGCAGAACCGCAAGCACTAAAAATTAATAGTAAGGTAATTGTTAGAATTAAACGAAAACGCATAAAGTCTCCATCGCACAAGGCTAGTTTTAAGAGTCTGTCGCGAAACTAAATTTCGCGACAGCCCCCTGAAAAAACTAGCATGACTCAGTTTCTGGCGAAAGGGTCTGAAGTAACTGCTCGACCCGTTGTTTTTTGGACCGTTCTAAGCTGGGAAGTAGCTGATTCAGTGTCAACCGCGCTTGCTGGCAAATTAGCTGATCATTTTCAATGCTGACTAACTTTAAAATGTCATCTGTAGCATCAAGATAATTTGTGTTTGCAACTACAGCTAGTGCATTGCGAATTAAGCCACTGCGCTTGGTGCGAAGTAATGGCGTATCTTTAAACTTAGCATTAAACTCTGCGGCACTCTCCAAGGCTAAAACCTCCTTCAGCGAGAGATACGGCCCAGTTCCAAATTCAGGTTTGAGCTCTTTAAGCATGATCTCTTGCTCAGTGTGATTAAATGGGCACACTTCTTGGCAAACATCACAGCCGAAAATCCAGTCTCCGATGGCCCGGGATTCCCACTCCAGAAAAGCACTCCGCTTCTCGATCGTCAGATAAGAGATACACTTTCGCGCATCAAGCCTCCCGTCTTTTTGAATTGCCGTTGTCGGACAACTTTCGATGCAGCTTTGGCATCTTCCACAACCAGCTCCAGGCTCCGCCGACACTGGCAACTTCAGATTGCTTGTCGATGCTGCAATCTCAACTTCACGATCAAGTAAGATTTCACCGAGCAAAGCAAAGGACCCAATCCCTGGGCGAATCAGCAAAGTATGTCGACCAATAAATCCAAGCTTTGAGGTCTGTGCGATAACTCGTTCTAGGAGTGGCACTGCATCAGTAAAAACTCGGCCAGAAAGCCCTGGAAATTCTCGCTGCATATCGCCAAGTAGCGTAACGAGCTTTTCACGTAAACACAGGTGATAGTCTTTGCCCCAAGCATAGCGCGCAACACGCCCAAACCCAGGACGTGAAGGAAATTCCTGAATACTATTATAGGGCACGAAACAGGATAGAATTGAACGGATGCCAGGCAAGTAGCGATTTAACTCGGTTGCTAAGCTTGGGTCGCGCGCGAGATATTGCATTTCGCCGGCATAACCGCGCGCTTGAAATTCTTCGAGATAGGAGCGATTTAGCGACAATGCCTCTTGAGCGGAATCGACCGCAACGATTCCAGAGATCTGGAGGCCACGACTCGCCGCAAGGGTTTTGATGTTGGTTTCAGGAATGATTCTCATACCACACATGGCGTATCTGAAAACGCGATTTGGCTTAGGCTTGAACTTATACTTCCCCTTAAGCTTTTTTAAAAAAGGTTAAGGGAAAGGGAAAGGGAAAGTTCAAGCCTAAGTTTGAAAAAAACAACTAATACTCGCCCCAAAGCTCGCGAAAAATGTTAGATATTTCCCCCAAGGTCACACCACAACTAACAGCCTCAATAATTTCGGGCATAACATTTTGATTCTGACTTGCAGCCTGTTTGAGCTGGGCAAGCTTGCTTGCAACAAGCTGCTGGTCACGCTTAGCCTTAAAGGCCTGAACACGCTCACGCTGATCTTGCTCAAGCTTGGCATCAACCTTAAATACCGGCACCTTGGCAGCTGCAGAGTTTTCATTGAATTTATTTAGGGCAACTACAATTCGCTCGTGGCTATCGATTTTCTTCTGATACTCGTATGCGCTACGCTCAATTTCTTGCTGTGGGTAGTTTTCTTCGATTGCCTGAAGCATCCCTCCCCGAGCTTCAATCGCTTCGAGAATAAGCTTTGTTTCTCGCTCAATTGTATCAGTTAAATTCTCAATGCAATAACTTCCACCAAAGGGATCAACCGTATTCGTTAGACCTGACTCGTAAGCAATTACCTGCTGAGTGCGCAAGGCCAAACGTGCCGCGTCTTCAGTTGGCAGACCCAAAGCTTCGTCATAAGAATTCGTATGGAGCGATTGCGCACCGCCCAAAACTGCAGCTAATGCTTCAATACTCGTACGCACGGCGTTGACAAGTGGCTCCTGTGGCACAAGTGAAGACCCCGCAGTTTGCACATGAAAACGCAACATCTGCGACTTGGGATCTTTAGCACCAAAGCGTTCCTTCATGATCTTTGCCCAAATGCGCCGCGCGGCACGAAATTTTGCAATCTCTTCAAGAAAATCAATCTGGCAGTTAAAGAAAAAAGCAAGCCGCGGGGCAAAGGCGTCGATGCTGATACCGCGCTGAAGCGCTTGCTCGACGTAAACAATCGCATCAGCGAAAGTAAAAGCAAGTTCTTGTGGGGCAGTCGACCCCGCCTCGCGGATATGATAGCCCGAAATACTAATTGTGTTCCATTGTGGAACTTCCTTGCTGCAAAATTCGATAATATCAGTAACAAGTTTTAATGCCGGTCGCGGTGGGTAAATATAGGTGCCGCGGGCAATGTATTCTTTAAGAATATCATTCTGCACTGTGCCGGAAACCTGGTCCCAACTAATTCCTTGTTGGCGCGCTAGTGCCAAATAAAAACCAAGCAAAATCGCAGCAGTCGAATTAATCGTCATGCTCGTTGAGACTTGAGAGAGATTAATTCCGGCAAACAATGTTTGCATGTCTTCAAGTGTTGAGATTGAAACGCCAACCTTTCCGACCTCCCCCTTGACGATCGCTTGGTCAGCATCGCGCCCCATTTGCGTGGGCAAATCAAAGGCAACACTTAATCCTGTCGTGCCCTGTGAAAGTAAATAGTGATAGCGTTTGTTTGTTTCTTGGGCAGTGCCAAACCCTGCATATTGACGCATCGTCCAGAATCGACTGCGATACATTGTCGAGTGAATTCCACGGGTATAGGGGAATTCACCTGGTCGCCCAATTTCCGGGCTTAATTTTGATGGCGCATAAACAGCTGCAAGCTCAATGCCGGAAATTGTTTGCTTAGTATCTTGCTGTTCTTTTTTCATTGCTATTAGAGAATCTTGAACTTTGGCTTGAGCTTGAGCTTACCTCTATTCCCATAAAATAACCAATAGATTTTGTTACTCAGATTAAGGTAAAGGATAAGCTTATATTCAAGTTCAAGCCTAAGCCTATCAGCACAACACGCTTGAATGCTATATCGCTGAGATAAGAAATGACGAATAAAAATACAAAACTTAATGAATTTTACGATCGTGAAGCAGCGGCAAAAATTGGCGGCGGCCAAGCTCGCATCGACAAGCAACATGCCAACCAAAAACTAACTGCCCGCGAACGCATCGAGCAGCTCCTCGATTCGGGGAGCTTCGCTGAATTAGATCGCTTCGTAACTGCCCGGCAAGGTGAAGAAAAAATTTACGGCGACGGAGTTGTCGCGGGAAGTGGCACAATTGACGGAAGAAGCGTTTTTATCTTTGCCCAAGACTTCACCGTTTTTGGCGGTTCACTCTCCGAAGCAAACGCCAAAAAAATTGTAAAGATCATGGACCTTGCTGCAGAAGTAGGCGCTCCGGTGATTGGCTTAAATGACAGTGGCGGTGCGCGTATTCAAGAAGGCGTTGAAAGTCTCGCGGGCTACGCCGATATTTTCCTGAGAAATGTTTTATATTCCGGAGTAATCCCCCAAATTTCTCTGATTCTTGGTCCCTGTGCGGGTGGCGCCGTTTACTCACCGGCTCTAACTGATTTTATTTTCATGACCGACAAAATCGGGCACATGTTTATCACTGGGCCAGACGTAATCAAAGCCGTAAATAAAGAAGAAGTCACCAAAGAAGAACTTGGTGGAGCAAGAACTCACAACGAGGTCAGCGGTGTTGCCCATTTTTTCGCCGAGAATGAAGCAGATTGTTTTGCACAAACACGCAGGCTCTTAAGCTTCTTGCCGACTTCTAATCAAGCCAAAGCCCCACTCGTCACAACAGCTGACAGTGACGACAGAGAAGACCCCGCGTTAAATACAATTGTTCCGGAGAACCCTGCACAGCCTTACGACATCAAAGAAATCATTACGCGCGTAGTCGACAAGGCAGATTTTTTTGAAGTCCAAGAGAGCTATGCCAAGAATATCAGCGTTGGTTTTGCACGCCTCGGCGGACAAAGCGTGGGAATCGTGGCTAATCAACCCAAGCAACTTGCTGGATGCTTAGATATTAATGCAAGCGTTAAGGCTGCGCGCTTTGTGCGCTTTTGTGACTGCTTCAACATTCCAGTTGTAACTTTCGTTGATGTGCCTGGATTTCTCCCCGGCACAAGACAAGAATTTGGCGGGATTATCCGTCATGGCTCAAAACTCTTATACGCCTATGCCGAAGCCACTGTTCCCAAACTGACAGTAATCACACGCAAAGCCTATGGGGGTGCTTACGACGTGATGAGTTCCAAGCACTTACGAGGAGACCTTAACTTTGCCTTTCCAACTGCAGAAATTGCCGTAATGGGGGCTGAGGGGGCAGTCAATATTGTTTATAAGAATGAGATTGCCCAAGCTGTAAACCCCGAAGAAAAACGCAAAGAACTAATCAATGAATACCGCGGAAAGTTCTTAAATCCGTGGGAAAGTGCAGCACTTGGCTACGTTGATGATGTGATCGAGCCAAAAAAGCTTAGATCAAAGTTGATTTGGGGCCTTAAACTCTTGGCGGCAAAACAGCAATCAAATCCGCAGAAAAAGCACGGGAATATACCACTTTAGCATTAAATTGTTAATTGCTTAATCGTCTCTGCGAAACAGCCTTTACTACAGATTTATGAGGGGCTATACCCTTTGATCATCGATTATTACGACAGGAGAAAAATGTCATCTGATTTCGCTGAATTAAAGCTTCCCGACGGTAAAACAATTCAACTCCCAGTGATCGTAGGCAGCGAAAACGAGAAAGCTGTCGATATCACTCGCCTCAGGCAAGATACTGGCTACATAACTTTTGATAGCGGCTACGGAAACACCGGGTCGTGCAAAAGTGCTATCACTTACATTGATGGTGATGCTGGAATTTTACGCTACCGCGGTTATCCCATCGAGGAATTGGCTGAAAAGTCATCCTTCATCGAGACAAGTTATTTACTGATCTACGGAGAGCTTCCCACTAAAACACAACTCGAGTCTTTTTCTCGTTCTTTAAGTCTACACACTTTAATTCATGAAGACATGAAGCGCTTCTATGATGGATTTCCTCGTGACGCGCACCCAATGGCAATTTTGTCTTCTGTAGTCGCTGCAACATATACCTTCTATCAAGACTGGGAAGATCCGAAAGATCCACGCCAGCAAGAATTGAATATCATCCGCATCCTGGCAAAATTGCCAACGATGACAGCTTTTGCTTATAAGAAATCCCTGGGCCAGCCTTTTATCTATCCGCAAAATCGCTTGTCCTACTGCTCAAACTTCTTGAACATGATGTTTGCAACCCCGGCCGAGGAATATTTTGTCGATCCAGAAATTGAGCGTGCGCTAGATTTGCTATTTATTCTCCATGCTGACCATGAACAGAACTGCTCAACCTCAACAGTGCGCCTCGTGGGCAGCAGTCTCTCCAACCTTTTCTCCAGCATCTCTGCTGGAATTGGTGCCCTCTGGGGGCCGCTGCACGGTGGCGCTAACCAGGAAGTCATCGAAATGCTCGAACAAATTGTTCGCGATAAAATCGATGTGAGAAAGTTTGTCGAAATGGCAAAATCAAAGGACAGTAAAGCGCGCTTGATGGGCTTTGGCCATCGTGTTTACAAAAACTACGATCCGCGGGCAAAAATCCTTAAAGAGACTTGCGCCAAAGTTTTACAAAAACTTCCACTGAAAGACCCCCTTTTCCAAGTCGCGCAAGAGCTTGAAGAAATTGCGCTGAAGGATCCATATTTTGTTGAACGCAAACTTTATCCGAATGTGGACTTTTATAGTGGTATAATTTACCGCGCCCTAGGAATCCCGATTAAGAGTTTTACAGCGATGTTTGCCCTGGGGCGATTGCCAGGCTGGATTGCGCAGTGGCGCGAAATGCATCTTGGTGGTGAGACTAAGATTGGTCGTCCACGCCAAATTTATACCGGAGAAGCCAAGCGTAGTTATACGCCACTTGAAAAACGGGGATAATTCTCGAAAGCGCTGAACCAAACTTTGATTTTCGAAAGACTTACTGAGCTAGTTGAATTAAAAGCTGAGTCAGAGATCTTAGAAAAACTCAGAAAAATATTTAATAAAATTCATGATTAACGATTGCGCCAATAAAAAAGGAGATTGCTATGGAAATCGAAAAACTGTTTAGTTACGCAGAACAAGCTCTCGGACCAGAAATTAGTTCCGTGCTTTCCGCACAAGGTATTGCTAATTCCAACTCTTCACGCGCTACTGCTGAAACAGTGGTGAACAGTCTTTTTCAGCAATTACAAAACGGCAATGCCAAGCCCTTTGCGGAAATGCTTTCTGGCATGGAAACAAGTCAAAATCATGAAGTCGTGCAAAATTTAAGCCCGACAATCAGTAATGATCTAGCAACTAAATTAAATATCGATAGCCGCACCGCGCAACGGATCGCGATGGTCGCCTTGCCAATTGTGCTCAACATGTTCAACAAGCGCGCCTCGGGACTACATTCTCAAGGCGGCGATTTTGGTTCAAGCTTCGGTAAAATTTTCGGCAGCATGGTCGGTAAGCAACTTGGCCAAATGGCTGGTGGCCAACCGCAGCGTAGTGGCTTACCGCTAGGCAGTATCTTGTCCAAAATGATTTCTGTATTTTTTGGTGGAACTAAGTCAGCTGTCCCCGCCAACCGAATCGGCAATCAACCGAGCTCAGCAAACATGGAAGCTGTGGTCTGGGAGATGCTTAAGAAGGTGATGCACTAGGCGTAGTTTAAGCTTAGGCTTGAACTTCCCCTTCCGTCTTCCTAGGATAAGTAAAAGTCTAAGTTCAAGCCTAAGTAAATAGCTGATAATCTGCTTACGACCCCTTCGGCAGTCCAAGCACGCGCTCGGCGATAATCCCACGCTGAATTTCAGAAGTGCCCGCGGCAATGGTTCGTCCCCGCGAATAGAGATAGCGGTGCTCCGCGCTTAAGGCTTGATCCCCAATCCCTAGCACACCAGCTGAGCCGAGAATTTCTAGTGCAAATTTTGAAATCTCTTGAAAGTTTTCACTCCAGAAAAGCTTATCCAGAGACCCCTCAGGCCCTGGATTTTTCCCGGAAGAATATTCCACTAAGTGACTTAGCGCCAGGGTGCGCACAGCCATATTGTTAGCAATCAAGCGACCGAGGCGGTCAAGTTCAAGCGCTGTCGCTCCACGGGCGTTCAACACTTCTACAATCTCTGCTAAAGCTTTTTCTGATTGCAGGTGCCGCGCGAAAGTCAAAATTACGCGCTCATACATTAAAGTCGATATTGCGATTTTCCAGCCATCGCCGGGCTTTCCCACAATCATCTCACCAGGCACTTTAACATCTTCAAAGAAAACTTCATTAAACTCTTGGTCACCTGAAATCTGTGTAAGTGGGCGCACGCTAATGCCTGGTGTTTTCATGTCAACCAAGAAATAGGTCAGCCCTTTGTGTTTCGGAACTGTTTGATCGCTACGCGCTAAGACAAAACAAAACTGTGCATACTGAGCAAAACTCGTCCAAACTTTTTGTCCTGAAATCGACCAATTTGAACCCTGCTGGACTGCCTGCGTTTTGAGTGAAGCTAAGTCACTGCCAGCCTGAGGTTCACTAAAGCCTTGGCACCAGATTTCTTCAGCTAAGAGAATTTTCTGTAAAAATCTCTGTTGCTGCTCGGCCGACCCATGCTCAATTAATACCGGGCCAACCATGGTTAGGCCGAAAAGATTAATCAGCTGCGGGGCATCAGCCTTACCCAGCTCTTCTTGAATTACAGCCTCTTCGACTAAACTTAATCCGCGTCCGCCATATTGCTCAGGCCAGTGCACTGCGACCCAACGTGCCTCGGCTAATTTACGTTGCCAAGCGCGAGAGACTTCAACAAATTCCGAAAGATCTGCGTGCTGACTTAAAGCTGGAGGTCGGTTACTTTTTAACCAAGTTTTAATTTCGCTGCGGATTTTTTCAGCGCGATCGCTTAAAGTAATTTCAATCATACTTCTACTCTTAAGATTTATACCAGCCACGCCCAATACGACGTAGCAAAAGTTCATCGGCCATACTCGGTCCAGCACTACCAGCTTCATAACCGTAAACAGGTGGCATGCGTAGTTTACTTGTTTTCCAAGCTTCAAGAATTGGTGCTACTACCGCCCAAGCCTGCTCAATTTCGTCGTTACGAGTAAATAGTGTCGGGTCTCCCTTCATCGCATCAAGTAGGAGGCGCTCATAGGCTTCAGGTGGTTCCACTCCAAATGATTTTCCATAACTAAATTCCATGTCCACGCCCTGCAGCTTGACACTCGGTCCTGGAGGTTTACAGTTAACACGAAGAAAAATCCCCTCATCTGGCTGAATTTGGAAGGTGAGCACATTTGAAGCTACTTGATCGATACCAAACTTTTCAAAAAATAAGTGTGGCGCTTCGCGAAAAAAAACAGAAATTTCTGTGACCCTTTCACTCAAGCGCTTGCCAGCTCGCAGGTAAAACGGCACGCCGTTCCAACGCCAATTATCAATTGCAAATTCAATGCCGACGTAGGTTTCAGTTTCTGATTTTTTATCAACTCCGGCTTCTCCGAGATATCCCGCTACAGCTTCATTACCAATTTTGCCGGCGAGATAACGCCCCCGCACAACTTTATTGGCTACATCTTCCGGCGAAAATTTACGAATCGATCTTAAGACTTTAACCTTTTCATCACGCACTGCGTTAGCTTCAAAGCTCACTGGTGGTTCAAGCGCCACTAAGCAAAGTAGCTGCAAAGCATGGTTTTGCACCATATCACGTAAGATTCCGGATTTATCGAAGTAGCCCGCACGCGTGCCGACGCCAATTGTTTCCGCAACTGTAATCTCTACATGGCTCACATATTTATGATTCCAGAGCGGCTCAAAAATACCGTTGGCGAAGCGGAATACTAAAATATTTTGCACCGTTTCTTTGCCAAGGTAATGATCGATGCGGTAGATTTGTTCTTCGCGCATCGCATTCAGCAGCTCTTGGTTCAGTTTTTTTGCCGATTCCAAATCATGGCCAAAAGGCTTTTCTACAATCACACGTGACTGCTTCCAGGCATCTGGATTTGTAGCGATAGCTTCGCCGCTCAAGAGTCCAACTTCCGATAAATACTTCGCTGCAGGGCCAAAAAACTCAGGTGCAGTTGCTAAATAAAAAACAACGTCACGTGAAGTCGACCCAAACTGAGTCAAGGCCTGACGCAGTTTCTCGTAGCTTTCCTTGGCACCGAGATCCCCAGAAACGTAGGCAATCTTACTGGTAAATTTGCTCCAAAGCGCTGGATCAATTGGTCGGCGGCGCGAATATGTATCAACAGCCTCACGTAAGAATTCAATAAATTCTTCGCGAGTAAATTCTCTTCGAGAAAAACCAACTAAAGCAAAATCGTCGGGCAAGAGACCGTCGAGTGCCAGATTGTAAAGCGCCGGCACGAGTTTACGTTGCGCCAAATCGCCAGTTGCACCAGCAATCACTAAAGTTGTGGGACTGACTGTTTTGGGCTGCATGCTGTTTTTCCTGATTTTTCAAGGCTACTGATCGGCACCGGACTTTACCGCATGTCCGCCAAATTGCTTACGTAAAATTGCCAGCACACGGTCAGAAAAGGTGTTTTCACGACGCGAGCGAAAGCGATTCATTAAGGACATTGTAATCACGGGAGTTGGAACGCTGAGCCGAATCCCTTCCTCAACTGTCCAGCGCCCTTCCCCAGAATCTTCAACAAAACCCTTGACCGTTTCCAGTCGTGGGTCGCTCTTAAAGGCATCGCCGAGTAATTCAAGCAACCATGAACGCACCACACTGCCATGCTGCCAGAGTCCTGCAACCTTTCCGAGATCAAGATTGAATTGACTTTCCTTTAAAAGCTCAAAGCCTTCGGCATAAGCCTGCATCAAGCCATACTCAATGCCGTTGTGGATCATTTTCGTATAGTGCCCTGCTCCACTTGCACCGACATGCAAAAGCCCGCCTTCCTGAGCCAAACTCTTAAACGCAGGTTCAACTTGGGCATAGGCTTCCTTTTCTCCGCCAACCATCAAGCAATAGCCTTTTTCTAAACCCCAAATTCCGCCACTGGTCCCAACATCAAGCATTTGCATGCCGTAGCGTGCCACCTTTTGCGCGCGTAAAACGCTATCTGAGTAACGACTATTTCCGCCATCAATTAAAATATCTCCGGCAGCACAAAGTGGCACGATATCGTTAATCATCTCGTCGACAATTTTCCCTGCAGGAACCATCAGCCAAATCACGCGTGGCGCGCTCAATTTGGAAACTAAATCTTCCAAAGAATTAGCAGCAGTCATGCCTTCTTTAGCCAGTACGGCACTGACCTCACTTGAGACATCAAAACCAACAACTTGGTGTCCTGCCTTAATCAAGCGGCGCGTCATATTGCCGCCCATTTTCCCTAAACCGATAAATCCAATTTGCATAAATTATAAACTAGCCATTTTATTGTTGATTGTTGTGTTCAATGAATGAAAAGAATCGCTAAAAAGCTTTACGCCCTCGACCTGCAATTTTGTTAATAAGGGTGCTACCTCGACGCCAACTTCCTTAAGTAGCGCAGGGAAGTCTGAAACTTCCGAGAGCTCTTGCTCGATTGTAGCAGCAACTTTCCCGTGGTCGATGAAAGCTTTTAAGGTCGCAAGTGGCATGGTGTTAACCGTGTCTTGGCCAATTAACTGATCTACGTAAAGCGTATCTGGATATGCTGGATTTTTAGTGCCGGTCGATGCCCAGAGTGGTCGCTGGACCGCAGCCCCTTTTGCACTGAGTGCAGAAAATTCTTTTGCTGTGAAAAGCTTCTGATATTCAGCGTAGGCAGCACGAGAATTATAAACACCAAATTTACCCTTAAGCTCAGCCGCTTGAGGAAACTTCAGCGCGGCAGTATCAAGCGCTGCATCGACAATCGTATCAACACGGCTCACAAAGAAACTCGCAACGGAACGAATTGAATCGATCGGAAGTCCTTTAGCTGCACGTTCAGTCAACGCCGCAATGTAAGTTTTAGCCACGGCAACGTAATTTTCAACCGAGAATAGTAGAGTTACGTTAACGTTAATCCCGTCAAGCAAAAGTGCTTTGATTGCCGGAATTCCTTCAGATGTTCCAGGCACTTTAATCATAATGTTAGGGCGACCCAGTTCTTTGAATAAACGCTTACCTTCTGTAATCGTTCCGGCCGTATCAGTCGCCAGTAATGGTGAAACTTCAATACTGACAAATCCGTCAGTGCCGTGGGTGCGTTCAAAAACAGGCAAGAAAAAATCAGCGGCTCGACCGACATCTTCAACCGCAAGTCGTTCGAAGGCCTGTGCGGAATTTAAGCCTTGCGACTTAGCAGTTTTGATTGTCGCGTCATAAAGGGCGCTTGAGCTAATTGCCTTGTCAAAAATTGTTGGGTTTGAGGTCATCCCCAAAATTCCCCACTCGTCGATCATTTTCTTGAGTTCGCCAGTCTCGAGCATGTCGCGGCTGAGATTATCGTACCAGACACTTTGTCCGAGTTTGTGTAATTGTTTGAGCTTATCTGACATGTAACCGTATCCTTTGGCTTGAACTTATCTTTAACCTTCTGAATGAATGAAGGATAAAGAACTACAAGAGTTTAGGACAAGGATCAGGATCAGGTAAAGGGCAAGAGCAAGTTCAAGTGCAAGGCACGAACTTACTTATTCTCGTCTTTCTTTTGGTCTTTTTCCATTTCACGCAGTAATTCAATCGACTGCTTGATTAGACCAAGCTCAAAAGCCATCGAAGATGGGCCAAAACGATTAGTAAATGTTGGACGACGCTTTCTTTTGCGGCGGTTGGATTTCAGAGTTTCCACTGTCAATTCCCTGCTTACTAGTTCTACTACTTATTTGATGCCTAAACCACAGACCGGCATTCAAGTTTTTTGTTAAAACCAATATCTCTAATTAACAACCTACACCATTTATGCTACGAGTTGTGAAAAGTGTAACCTCTTATTTTTACATTATTTTTTGATTTTTAAGGTCAATAATTTCAAATACTTACATGAAGCAAGAAAACACCCTCAAAACTAGACAGGATCAGCTCGATTCAGACACATGGGATGCGTCCTCAATTTATAAAAATATTGAAGCCTGGGAAAAGGATTTTAATGAAATTGCGGCCAAGCTACCGCTACTCGAGCAGGCCAAGGGCAAAATCAAAGTTTCTGCAAAATCCTGCCGAGAGGTTTTAGACCTCTTCTACGAGACCTATCGCAAAGCAGAACTTGTTTATACTTACACCAAGTGCTTGATCGACGTTGATACGACAAACCAAGCATCCTCGGCCTTAAGCCAACGTGCCATGCAGCTCTTTACGAGAATTAGCGCGGCAACAAGTTTCCTTAGACCTGAAATCATGGATTTGCCTGAGGCAACAGCTCAGTCTTACCTCGAAGACAAAAGCTTGGAATCTTACCAACGAGTCCTGGCTGAGATCTTACGTTTTCGTCCGCATGTATTAACCGACAAGGAAGAGAAACTTTTAGCCCTCGGCAGCGAAGCCTTGAGCGGAGCAGAACGAATTTTTTCAAAATTGACAAACGCCGATTTTGATTTCGGGACAATTGCTTGGCAAGGTCAAGCGCTGCCGCTCTCGCATTCCACATTTTCTTTGTATTTAAAAGATCAAAATCAAGAATTAAGAAAACTTGCGCATCAAAGCTATTATGGCGTTTATCGCGCGCACGAGAATTCAATTACCGAAATGCTTGTAGCCTCGATTGAACGTGACGTTTTTCATGCTCGTGCCAGGAATTACTCTTCTGCCCGCGAAGCTTCGCTCTTTAGCGACAATATCAAGCCAGAAGTTTATGATAATTTAGTTACTTCAGTTTCGACCGGAATTGCCTGCTTACATCGCTACTATCAATTCCGTAAGCAAACGCTCGGGCTCAAAACGCAAAATATTTATGACACCTACGTGCCAATTGTCGAAAAAGTCGAAACCAATATCGCTTTTGATGAGGGCATTGAGATTCTGCTGAGCGCTTTAAGGCCTTTAGGCGAAGATTATGTCTCGGTCTTGTCGACAGGCTTGAAAGAAGCGCGTTGGTGCGACCGTTACGAGAATAAAGGAAAAATTAGCGGAGCCTATTCAGGCGGCTGCCACGACACCTATCCCTTTATTTTAATGAATTATAAAGCCACTGACATCCGTGATTTGTTTACGCTGGCACATGAAGCCGGTCACTCAATGCATTCCTACTATGCCCGAAAAAATCAAGCATATCAGGATAGCGATTACACAATTTTTGTAGCTGAAGTCGCTTCGACCTTCAATGAGCAGTTACTCTTTAGGGAGCTAAAAAAACGCTACGCCCACAAACCTGAGATGCTCAAGTTTCTCACTAACCAGCAAATTGACGACATCAAGGCGACTTTCTTTAGGCAAACAATGTTTGCCGAATTTGAGCGCGATACGCACGCGACCATGGAACGGCATGAACCATTAACGCTTGAGGTGTTACGCAAGATTTATCGCAAGTTACTTGAGAAATATTTTGGTCCGAGTGTGACAATTTCGGAGTTAGACGAGCTTGAATTTTTACGCATCCCGCACTTTTATCATGCCTTTTATGTCTACAAATATGCGACGGGAATTTCTGCGGCGATTGCGCTTTCGCAAAAAGTCATGCAAGGCGATGTTGTAGCGCGTGATCGCTACCTAAGTTTCCTTAAAACTGGTGGAGCAAAATATCCGCTAGAAGTGCTGAGTGAAGCTGGTGTAGATATGACTAAGTCTGACGCTGTAAATGCCACGATTGCTCGCTTTGATGAGCTCTTGATCGAGCTAGAAAGCAGCTAACTGACAGTTTGAGCTAAGTGGAATGATCTGTTGACTTAGTTATTCACCCGTCATTGCGAACGAAGTAAAGCAATCTGTTCACCGATATATTATACCAGTTTGCAAAAAGATTTTGGATCAAACACAGGGTTTTTGCAAACTGGTATATAAGTTGTGTCGTAGACGCAACCAGCCAACAAATCGCGTTTCCCCTTTATAAACAAGCCCGTGCAAAGCTTATGCACTCAAAGGCAATGTTTTTTATAACTCAGCTGCGTTTGCTATATATTCAAAATATTTAGGGGAAACGCTATAATATTTTTTCGTAATCAGTGAACAGATTGCTTCCTCGCCTGCGGCTCCTCGCAATGACAGCTGATTTGCAAAGTGAGCAAAAAGGCGATCGCAATGTCACGCAGTGCAAATAAATTGACGCAACCGCTGATAAAACTTTCAAGCTCCTGAACTGGTGCTTGAAACCTTGAAAAACATCCGTGTCACGGGTGAAATACAAGATTAGACCTAGGCCATAGTCCGCGGATCCGTGAGTTCTTGATCAGCGGGTTCTCGATCCCTAGGTGCCTCATTCTGGTCGACTTTGGGAAATGTTACCTGGACATTAAAGCCCGGACGCATTTCCTTCAAGGCTTGCGCATGGTCTGCCGCAGAATGCGAACTACCTAGAAACGCCGTGCCGATGATTGCAACAACGAGCTCAGAATTTTGATCTTGAATGAATCGCGCTTGAATCACACGATACTCAATCTTATCCCGATCTACGGATTTCAACGTGACGATTTTCTCGTAATAACGCATGCCATTGCTTACCTGACCATCCATTGTCCCGTTACTGACATCGATGATTTTCAGATCCTTTCGAATCTGGCGGTAAGCCCCAATGAACGCAGCAAAGTAAGTCAGAGCGCCATCTTTGAAGGAGCTACTGCCAAAATCAAGCTCCGAGTAATTGACTGTGATTGTCCCAGATCCACTGCGTCGAGCTAAATCCCCAAAGGCGGGATCGCTCAGCCGATCTTGTTCCTGCTGATAGGAGCGCCGGATCGTGCCCCAATCACTAGCAAATCGACCCTCGACGACGATTCCGGCTGGCGATTCGAATGTGTAATTGCGATCGAACAGGGCCACTCGCTCGATCGTTATTATCAGTAGGCTCGTGAGTATGGCTACCAAAGGCCAATACCAGAGCGGTCGTCCTCGATATGTTGATGATGGTGGGTTAGTCCCCAGAGATTCTTCTTGCATTTCAAAACCTTCCTTATTTTATTTTGCACCAGTTCAGTGCTGGAGCTTAGCTTACACAAAGCAAAACTTGAGCACTGAGATGAAAGCGAAATACCCAAAGAAAAGGTTTTGAAAGAACTGCAAAAGACTATAACGAAGAAAATATAGAAATAAAAGTGGAGGTTGGTAGCACCAAATAACAACCTCCTGAGACCTTGAGTTACTTAAGCAACGTGCTCAGTGAAAATCTTCCACCGCACAAAACTGCTGACACCTTCACGATCCGCTCGAGGAGTGCTTCTGACTTTTTCTCCGGATTTAACTCCGTCGAGTTTAGACATAAAGCGTTCTCTCTGGAATCCACTCTTTGTGAGATCGGTAACCACAAAGTCAAACGTCAATGCATCACCATGGGCGACAATCCGCGTTCCATAGATCGCTTGATGTCCCTGCCAGTGCTCAATTTGGCCATCTCCCATGGCAATGATGTCTTCTTCAAGTTTGCTAAATGGAGTGCCGGCCGTGTTTTGATTGGCACGACGCCAGTCAATGTCCATTCCATCTGCGATGCGTAAAAGCGCGCAAACAAAAGCGGCCTTAAGATCCTTTGGAAAGGGCATACCCCCTCCATGATAGAGGCAAATTTCGGCCAGTTGTCCGACTTCCTCATCAGTGAGGAGCCCCTCAAACTTGCCGTTCTTGGCCATTTCCAGAATCATGTCATGTGAATACTCGTAGTGGTGCTTACGAGCGTCCTCGGGCGACTTATTCTTCATGCCATGACCGATGTCGTGCAGAGCTCCAGCAAGACGTAACAGCAAGAGCGCTCGATCGTCGAGGTACTTGAAGTTACCACCTTTCCTTCCAAAGAAAAGCGAAGCCAAGGACTCGACAATCTTGAGGACCCTGATCACGTGACGTTGAGTGTGTTCGGTCATGTACCAGGGCGCATGAACGCGCGTCATGATGCCAAGCCCAAAACTCACCATATCCTTAGCAGTAAGTTCCGCCTCTTCCGGAATCGGCTGAGCGAGTTTACGAGCGATTTCTCGCATCAGCTCACTCTGATCTTGACCTTCTTCGAGTCGAAGCGTGACTGCATCCTGCTGACCGCGCAATTCATATTCCGACAAGCGCCAGCGCGGAGGCTGAGCATCTTTCTTCCAATGACGAAGCACAACGAGCTTTGTTACCCCGTTTTGCATTGCGCCGATCGCATAGTGGCAGTCATGCTTTTCCGCCAAGGCTTCCAGTTGCCGGTAACCCCAATTGGAATAGAGCGGTTCCTGACAAATCAGCACTCGGTATTCGCCAGCAACGACCTCGATCGCCGATTGCTTGACGATGTCCGGAAGCGGATTTGTTTCGGCAAGACCAAGCAGCCACTTCCAAGCGTCCTTATCCCTACGACGAGTATCGTTCGCGATGCAGACTAGTGCATTGAGAGGTGCTTCTCGCACGACAACGTCAAGGCCATGAGCAATACGGACCTCTGATGACTTGGCGTCTCTGTGGTAATTATCGCGGTCACAAATGGCCCCGATTCTTCCCCAACGCCGAGCATGTTTGTCGACTTGTCCATTCGACCCCCAAGCACCGGTAAAGCAAAGCGCAGGATTTGAGACAATCACAACCTTTGCCCCAGCCTCAACAAGCGGAGCCCAATTGATTTTCGTGCCCCGGTGATGGTCGATGATTTCAACCAAAGTACCTGTGCGCGTGAGTGCTTTGACTTTAGCCTGCACTTGTTCGACAAGCCCCTGGTCGGAGGACGGTAACGGTGTTTCGAGGATGATGATCCTACGAGTTCTGCCCGGATCAACTTGAAGTGCAAGGAAGGTGTCACGCCAGAAACTTTTGGGGTTCCCAGTTTGTTCTTCGCTGCAAACAACGTCTACGCGTTCCTTTGCCGCAAGAAGTTGCCGAAAGGTAATCGCCCCCATTGCAACACCATGAGCATCGGGACGCACGAAAAGAATCGTCTCTCGCCGATGGAATGGCAAGCTGCCATTTTGCTTTCGCTCCCGTGGAGCGCGTGTAGTTTTTTTCATTTTTTCACCTGTTCTCAGAACCGAAAACAAGTTGGGCGAATTGTTATTATTTGCGGTTAAGAGAACAGGTGAACTGGAAATGAAAAAGAAATTAAAAAAACCTAAATGTGCTACCAACTTCCTTCGCGAATTTTAGAGCCCAAATAATCCGCTCTTCCGCGAAGGAAAGGTATAAACTTCTACCCGTAATAGCCTATAAAAATCAGGCCATAATTTAGCATAATTTTAGTGCTTTTTCAAAGCGTGCCTTTTTAAGGGTTTTATGTTTAGTTTCAGGTGAAAAAATTAATACGGGTAAAGAATTAAATTACAGTCTCGTAGAGACGTTCGATTTGACTCTGTAAGACTGTAACTTACGATAATTCAGGTTTTATATTCGTTGAAGGCTTTGCGTTTAAGGAAACTTTCGTCACCTGATATGTATTTAGTTTACCATTAGCTTTGAATTTTTAATCTGAGAGTTCAAAGCTGACGGTGACTGAACTAACGAGAAGCGTAACGCTCGGTGATGTAAAAAAAATCACCGAGTTTGCCCATACGCATCGTAGCCAGGAACGTGCCTCACTCTTTCAGCCTTCGAGAGCATAGGGGCAATTTTGTCAGCCATAGATGAGGAATATACCAATAGACTTGGTCTCATCTGTTGTCCCAGGCTTCAGCTTACCTCTCCACTGAAGTCTGGATTCTTTTTATTAACTGCGAGAGGAACTCATCCTCTCTCCTCCACTACTACCACCTCCCCTTGCTGTTGCACCCCCACTTCTAGCGAGTGGGAGGTTGGTAGACTAAACTGACGAATTTCTGACCGCAATTCAACACCTAAAGGCCACGCAAAGATGGTCACGGTTAGTCAAGCAAACAAATAGGTGGGGGGCATCTCCCGACGGCTAGCTGCTCCTAACTAGCATGTCTCCCACCATTTTTTCCGTCTTCTATCCTTGCAGTGAGCCCTCCGTAGCTCTCTTGCCATCTGCCTTTCCTCGTCGAGTTCACTTGACTTTTGAGACGTGGCAGAACACGGCCCGTGGGTAGAGAAGCCATCTTACAGCTTCACTGGAGTGCTTTCCTCCGCTACCCCGGGTTCGTTTAAGGTTTATAAATTTTTCCTCCCTAGCCCTTTTTAACCGTCAAAGGGCAGTGTAAAGCCCGGAAGTAGCAGTGCTGGCTAAGTCACCTAGTCCAGATCACGAGGATCCCGCGGCAAACAGATCCTCAGCTACTCTCCGGGCCCGTTGAAAAAATTATGGTTATAAAATCGTACGTTACAGTCGCTTCCCTATTGACCATATCGCACTTGTAATTTTTTTTGCACCTCGTGTCGTTGGATTGCGAAAAGATTGAAGCTTAGGCTTGAACTTTTACTTAACCTTATCCTGCCCCTTCCTTTTTCAATTAGGGGTGGACTCTATTCGGGACAGGACAAGATCAAATTCAAATAGGGAGAAGGATAAGGTTAAGTTCATGCCTAAGCCTAAGTCCCGATCTAAATCACTTCTTCAAGCAGCTTGAGATAATCTGCATCAGACTCAGGCAATTTTGTCTCAACGAGGAATTTGCCATTCTTTTGAATTACTCCTGCGCCGCGCAAAATCCAACCTGGAGTTTTATCGGTGATCAATCCGCGCTCGCGGGCAAGTGACTCACGTTCTTCAAGTAAGAGGCGGCCAATTTCAGCGTTAATCTCTTGAGGAGATTTCCCTTCACGTTTTAAGCGATCACTGAGTAAGGCACCGGTCAAATTACGCATCGCAACTTTGCGCTGCCAAATAAAATAGTCGGCAACATGCTCCCGCGAGGGTAATTCTAGAAGCTTGGTATGAAAAAGCACGCAGAGCCCCAGGGCTTGTGCAAAATTCAAAGCCGCAGCACTAGCTAAGCCCGAGACTAGGCGGCCACGTTTACGCGGATTCAAGCTCTCGTTTAAATCAAAAAGTAGCGAGATTTCGTCGCCGTGAATGAAAGAGTAATTGATTTTATAGCCAACATCGTAAAGCGCTTTGGCGGTTTCAACTAAGGCATCAAATACTCGCTTGTCGTAAGGGTAGTCGATATCGGCTTTATCCCAGGCAGCGCCGTAACGCCTTCCATCCATGCGAATGATTAGATGCGTATCAGGGAAAACTAAAGTATCGCCGTAGTTTTCAAAGCGTTCAAACAGGCGTTGGTATTCGGCTAACGTCTTTGGCCCATCTTGATCGGCTTTTGCATCGCGTTTACGTTTTTCTGTCATGGAATTGATCTCGATTATTTATTAACCTTTAAAGCACAGCTAACAACTAGCTCCGAGTTGCAGATCTTTCGGCTGGGCCGTAGTAAAACAAAGCTTTACTACGTGCTCGCTCAAGATGACAAGCAATTGATATTGGTGCAGTTTTGAGACGAAAACAAGGCGCAAAAATTTTTTAGGGCCGACTTTATTACAATAAACGTAAGATTTTTAGCCCAAAGACGAGGCGCGGGAATTTTTGAGGCTTTCCAATGTATGTAAATACATGAAAGACGAGAAAATTTCCCGTAACGACGTATTTGGCAAAAAGCGTAGATAAAAAGCTTAACAAACGCTAATAAACGTAAGATTTTTCGCCCAAAGACGAGGCGCGGGAATTTTTGAGGCTTTCCAATGTATGTAAATACATGAAAGACGAGAAAATTTCCCGCAACGAAGTATTTGGCAAAAAGCTTACGTTTATTAGCGTTTGGAGAATTGCGTAGACTTACGAGCCTTATGCCGACCTGGCTTTTTACGCTCGACCTTACGCGCATCACGAGTAAGAAAGCCTGCTTTCTTCAAGGTAGCTCGTAATTCGGGCTCAACCTTAAGTAATGCACGGGCAATGCCAAGACGCACAGCACCAGCCTGTCCCGAAGCTCCGCCACCAGAAACATTAACTTTAAACTCGTAGCTATTTAAGCGCTCGGTAAGTTCAAGTGGTTGACGGATGATTAATTGAGAAGTCTTACGTGGAAAGAACTGTGTAAATTCGCGGCCGTTGACGACGATTTTACCTTCTTTGCTTTTCTTGATGTAAACGCGAGCTGTTGCTGATTTACGTCTGCCAGTGCCTGTGATGTTTTGAACGCGTGCCATGTAACTGCTTATCTCTCCGGTAAAAATTACTTAGTAGTAGAAATGATTTTTGGTTGCTGCGCAGTGTGCGGATGCTCAGCTCCCGCATAGACTTTAAGCTTCTTGATTTGTCTTTTGCCTTGTGCGGTTTTTGGCAACATTCCCTTCACGGCATCAATAATGATGCGGTCAGGATGACTGCTCAAGCGCGTGCGTGCGGTTTCAGATTTCATGTTACCAACAAAGCCAGTGTGCTTGTGGTAAATTTTCTGATCAAGCTTATTACCGGTGAAGCGTGCCTTTTCAGCATTGATCACGACAACAAAGTCGCCAGAGTCTTGATAGCCAGCAAAATAGCTTTTGTCTTTGCCACGTAGTGTCGTTGCAATTTTAGAAGCTAGTCGACCAACTACTTGATTTGTTGCATCGAATAAAACCCAGCCGCGATTCTTAATAACTTCTTGTTCAGTAAAAAACTTAGTCATAAAGTGACCTTAAAATAAAATTCTTCAATAAACTCAGGATCTAACCGAGTTAGAAATCAGCCTGAGGGAGGGTAAGCGTATAGCTTAAGCGGCGGTTAGGTGCAATAAGCTGGAGATTTTTTCAGTAACTTGCTGTTCTGAAAGGCTTTTTCGGGAATTAGTATCGAGCAATTTAGCGCTTTGGTCAGCAATTTCTGCATATCCCTCAGAAATTAGCTTTTGCGCTAAAGCTAATGCTTCACTACGCACCTCGCGCAGTGCCCGTTGTAGGGCTAAATTATTTCCAGGATTTTCGCCCGCTTCGCTCAGTGCCAATAACGCCACGTGAGCAGATTTCCAATTAATAAAACTAAAAATCAAACTTTGTCTGGCCTGTTTTGCCTTGAGACTTGATTCGCAAAACGCAGCAAATTCATTTAATGCATTAATTTCAGTTTGTAGTTCTGACATGCAAAGCTCTTAACTATTTATTCTTGCTCTTACTATTATTACGTGCCGAGACAAACCGCAACGCTTCTTCGGGTCGGCTTTGGTCAATTTCTATTCCACCGACTCTGAGCATTTGAGAGTTCCCCTGAAAATTGCGCATCATTTCGGTTTTCACTGAACGTTCCAAAAATTCTCGATACTGGCGAATTTCCTGTTTGTCGCGTTCAACAGTATTACCAACCAGCACAAGACCAGAGTTAGCTGAAATGGTTTGCTGCACAGGCGACTGCTGACTGGATTGCTGATTAGTGGCAACTTGCAATTGCGCTGAACCAGTTCCGCTCACGCTAAAACGCCCTAAGGCAAAGGCAAAAAGTGCTACCGAGCCCAGCGCAAGACCAGCACGTAAGGGGGAAAAATTCTGCGCTGTAGCAGCACCAGAAAATAGCCCGGCAAACCACAGGCGTAAATTTGCGATGCGGCGTCTTTTGGCGGCAATAGTTTCGACTTCGGCTTGAATCGAACTCCAGACAGAAGGCAAGCCTTCGATACCAGCGCTAAGATGGCTGCGGAGTTGCTGTTTTGCTTGAGGTGATAATTCGTCCATAACAATCTACTTTCGCTTAATAGTTAATCTTCACTTTCCTCTTCAGCAGTTTGACCTTCAGGTCTAAATTCGCCGAGCGCGGCTTGGAGTTTTTTGCGGGCATGATGCAAACGACTCATTACCGTACCCTTATTTACTTTAGTGACTTCACTAATCTCTTCATAGGAAAGCCCTTCGAGCTCCCGCAATACAATCACTGCTCTATGTTCTGGACTCAACTCAGCCAGAGCAAGTTCAAAAGACTTTCTAAATTCGCCACTCTGCGCCTTGTGCTCAGTCAAGGCAGTTCCTGACTGCAATTGTGGGGCCTCAGAGAATTCGCGCTCCTCACCAACCAGTGTTTCGACGTGTCGAAAGCGCTTTCTCTTCTCATCAATGGCAACATTATATGTAACGCGGTAAATCCATGTATAAAAACTGGATTGCCCTTTAAATGAGCTAAGATTGCGAAATGCCTTGAGAAATGCCTCTTGAACAATGTCACGAGCGTCTTCGCGGTTGCGCATAATTCCAAAGGCTAAGCTTAAAAGTTTTGCCTCATAGCGCTCAACTAGCCTTTGATAAGCATCGACTTCGCCCAAAAGTGCGCGTTCAACAAGCCGCTCAGAAACACGGTCATCGATTCCAGCCCCAGATTCGTTTGCCGATTCCTTAGCGGACGACTTTAGGGATTGGCGCGCAGTGTGCGCCTTAGCGTCGAGTGGTTCAGATTTTGTGCTTAAAGCCATAGGATTTGCTACCACTCCTGAAATGCCAGCTGAAGTTATCTTCATAGCTCGCCCCAGTGCATGCCAATTTCTGCATCAACTCTAAGTGGCACTGTTAGTTCTACAGCATTTTCCATAGTTGTTTCAACTAATGTTTTGATCTCTGGTGCAAGATCTTCTCGGGCCTCAACGAGAATTTCGTCATGAACTTGAAGCACGATTCTGGCCTTGTCAGCATAAGGTCCAAGCTTCGTATGCAGGTCAATCATTGCGCGCTTCATAATTTCTGCCGCGCTGCCTTGAATTGCAGTATTAATCAGGGCGCGCTCTGCATAACCAGGGTCTCTTCCCTGACCTTCGACATCCTTAAGATAACGTCTGCGTCCAAACATTGTCTCGACGTAACCGGTTTGATTGAGTCCGACTGATAAGGCATCAAAATACTTACGCACGTTGGGATAACGTCCAAAATATCCCTCAATGTAAGACTCCGCTTCTGCGCGAGAGATTTTCAAATCGCGTGCTAAACGCGGCGCGCCAATTCCGTAGACAATTCCAAAGTTAATCGTCTTTGCCAGGCGGCGGTAGTGGTCGCGCTCCCCACCCTGCATGGCAATGGGTCCAAAGATGTCCTCGGCCGTGCGTGTATGAATATCTGCTCCGGCCTGGAAAGCCTTAATCAAATTTTTATCTTCGGCAAGATGCGCCAACACGCGAAGCTCAATCTGTGAATAGTCTGCACCAATTAATTTATACCCCTGCTCAGGAATAAAAGCTTGGCGGATGCGTCGTCCCTGTTCGCTGCGAATCGGAATATTCTGTAGATTAGGGTCACTCGAACTTAAGCGACCTGTGGCCGTAACTGTTTGATTAAAACTCGTATGCACTCGCCCGGTGCGGGTATTGATCAACTGCGGCAGAGCATCAATATAAGTTGAGACGAGCTTAAAAAGGGTGCGGTACTGTAAAATTTCCTGAACGATCGGGTAATCTGCGGCAAGTTTTTCCAAAACTCCGGCATCAGTTGAAAAGCCACTTTGCGTTTTTTTAACACCTTTGGTGGGAATCGCTAAACGCGTGAAGAGCACTTCACTTAACTGCTTCGGCGAGTTTAAGTTAAACTGCTCCCCGCCTGCTAATTCATAAATACGTGCCTCGAGCAGTGTCAGTTCTTGGGAGAATTCAGCCTTAAGACCGGCTAAAACATCGGAGCTAATTTTAATACCTGCAAACTCAATTGCTGCCAGTACAGGCACAAGGGGCATTTCGATTTTCTCAAAAAGTTTTTTGGCGTGTGCGTTTTGATCTAAAAGTTTAGCGAATTCAACTGTGAGGCGATGCGTTTTCTCGGCATCGTCACAGGCGTAATCTTTAACCTTCTCGACAGGAATTGCTTCGAGCGAATCGGCTTCCCCGACTAACTCTTCGTAGGTTGTCATCTGCTCGCGTAAAATTTCACGAGCTAAGGACTTAAGTCCATGCTGACGCCCTTCACAGCGCAGTGCATAAGATGCGAGCAGTGAATCAAAAAATTCCCCGGAAACAACAATTCCTTGTGCAGCTAAGATTTGTAAATCAAATTTAAGATTATGGCCTGACTTTCTAATGTTTTTGTTGGCAAAAATCGGCGCGAAAGATTGTTTAAATTCTTCGAGATTAATTCCAGCTGAGCCGAGATCGGATCCGAGCGCAACATAAAAAGCCGCACCAGGCTGCCAAGCAAAAGATACTCCCAGTAATTTACAGCTATGTGGGTCGAGGCTTGATGTTTCAGTGTCAAAGGCAAATTCTTTGACTTGTGCCAGTGTTTCAACAAAACCCTGCAAATTTTCGCGTGTAATTAAGCGATAGTCACGCGCCACATGTTCCGTGGCTTTATTCCCAGAGCTCAGTTGAGCATGGCCTAAAACTTTTTCGACTAAGCGGTCGCTAAATTCCAAATCAGCAAAAAGGCTGGCACAAGCTTCAGTATTTGGCCCGGGCCAAAGAAATTCGTCGAGATTTGTGGTGGTCGCAAACGGCATCACGTCTGATTTGAGAAGAATTAAGCTCTGGCTTAGACGGATTTTATCTTGGGAGGATTCAAAGCTTTCGCGGACTTTTTTTGCACCGCGTAGCCCCGGAATTTCCTCAATCTTTTGCGGATCTTTCAGTGCAGTTTCAATGGAGTTTAGTGCGTTTAGCAATTGCGCTGCAGTTTTCTGTCCAATCCCTTGAACTCCTGGAACGTTGTCGGAGCTGTCGCCCAATAAGGTTAGATAATCAACGATTTGATCAGGTCGCACGCCAAATTTCTCGTTCACTACTTTTGGCGTAAAATGTACTTCGCGCATTGCGTCATAAACTTCGATGCGTTCAGTTACGAGTTGGGTGAGATCTTTATCGCCACTGACGATCACAATCTTTTCAGCAGCTTCCCCGCAGGGGGCTTTGACGATTGTCGCGATAATATCGTCAGCTTCAACTCCAGGAAGTTTTAAGGCTTGAATGCCTAGGGCTGTTACGATTTTTTCAAAGTAGGGCATCTGGGCGATCAGTTCCGGTGGGCGTTCGGTGCGATTGGCTTTGTAGTCGCTATACATTTCGTGGCGAAATGTTTTGTGTTCGGTATCAAAGGCAACGGCGATGTGTTCTGCTCCGACTTCCTCAATTAATTTGAGGATCATTTTCGTAAAACCGTAGAGTGCGTTTGTGGGCAAGCCTTGACTGGTAGTCAAAGGAGCGATGGCATAGAACGCGCGAAAGATATAACCGGAACCATCGACGATATAGAGTGTACTCATAGCGCAGAGGATATTGGCATGGGTCTCTTAAAAATGGAAAGCTGGTATTTATTGATGAGATCACGGTGAACAGATTGCCACGGCTACTTCGTAGCCTCGCAATGACAGTCAGCTTCACCAGTCATTGCGAGGAGTATTTAGGCCAAGCCTAAATACGACGCGGCAATCTGTTCACTGGCAAACAAAGAATGACTATTACAAAAAGCAAGCTTACCGCTTTCTTTTTGCCTACACGATCTAGTCCTTTGATGGACTAGGTCTAACTATTATTCCTTTCTCGCGCGCTGTGACTGGTCGTCCTTACCGGCGACGATAAAAATTACAAAAAGCAAGCTTACCGCTTTCTTTTTGCCTACTTTTTCTTTCTCGCGAAAGAAAAAGTAGGTGGAAGAAATTGCTGCTGGTCTTCCACTGCCAGTTAAACCTGTGTTGGGTAGTTTCTTATTTTTTCATTTTGTCTTTTCCTTTTTCTTGCCACCTTTTTTTGCCGGATAGCCGCGTCCGCCGCCTTCTTCGAAGAGTCCATCCAGGAAGCTTGACGCTGCGGCAGGTGGCGCTTGAGTAGATGGTGGCTCTGGGCTTGGAGCTTCAACAACTGCACAAGGAGCAGGAGTTGGTTCTTCAGAGTCGGCACCAGTGTTTGCTGGTTTAACCGCATCTTGTGGTGGCGATACAGGAGGACGTCCTGCTGGTTCCCTAAAAGTGACTCCCACATCGGGTCCAGTTTTCATCTTGCCCGCTGCAACGTTTAATTTCTCGACGTGGTCGACAAGTTCTTGCTGAGCTTTTTCCGCTTCTGCAAGATCTGTAAACCACGACCACTTGGTTGGAAAACCTGTAGACATGACCCAGTAGGTCGGTATCTTCTCTTCCCCTTCAGGATCAAGCGGATCGGGAACATTTATTATCTGCATGCAGCAAACCTCAAAACCTGGGATTATCGCAGCAGGGAGTCGATGCAGAATTGGGCGACCTTTTTCGCTCCGGTTCGGAATTCCTTTTGCGATTTCCCCTAAGAAGATCATTCGCAAACCTTTTTTCAGATCTGCGCCGTTTGTTCCCTCGGCATAAAAACCTCCTTGAAGAGCAAGGCTGACTTTGATTTGTCGGCCGTCCTCGTGCAGGAAGTCGCCATCTGCTAAATCGCGAAACTGGGCTAGGTTTGCCTCCAGCACGTCAGCTTTAATGTGCATATAGCTGGTCCAATGGCCTCGCTCCTCAGACCACTTTGCTTTTTCTTGAATCAGTGCGAGCAAATCAAAACTGCCTTCGGCAGAATTCATTTCATTTTGATTGTTAGACATTTGTCATCACATCTCCTGAATACGGCTTGAGCGCCAATCAAGAGAGGTGATGGATAAGAAACTACTCGAAGATAATACCTTGAAAGAACCGAGAGGGAGTATATTCTAAAACAGTGATATTTTCAAATTGAATCGGACGTTAAAGTCTGTCTCATTCTTAGGCTTAGGCTTGAACTTAACCTTACCCTTAAATAGAGCCTACACAGAATTGAAAAAGGCAAAGGGGAAGGAGAAGTATAGATTCAAGCCTAAGCTTACAACCCCTTACCCTAGCGTCCTGTTGTTCCAGTCGCTGGAATCGAATCGTCAACAGTTTCGGTTCGCCGAGAAAGACGCGCTGCGGTCTGATCAAGCACGCCATTGACGAAATTTGGGGAATGTTCAGATCCGTATCGCTTAGCGATTTCAATCGCTTCGTCAATCGAGATCTGCGGAGAAATGTCATTACAATAAAGCATTTCGTAGGTCGCAATCCGCAAAATATTACGATCCACGCGCGACATCCGGTTTAAACTCCAATGTTCGCTAGAACAAGAAATTTCCGTGTCAATTGCGGTGATATTTTTAAGGATGCCTAAGCCAAGAGATTTTGAGTATTCGAGGGCTTGAGCTGGGACTTCGAAATGAGAGAGATAGAGGTCGTAACATTCTGGACTATAATCCGCGAGGGCGTCACACATAAAAAGCCCTTGTAATACAACTCCACGAGCTTGCCTTCTTAAACCCATAACTACTTACCTCGAGACTGCCAACGTAATGTTACTACTAACCACCAGCTAAACTCTTATTGAGTTCGCTGCGCGCCTGAAAGTACCCAAACAAAAATAAACTAAACAGTTTAGAGCATTACACATGCTGCATAGACTGTTATGCATATTAAAGAACAATCGCCGCACTAACTTTCATGGAAAATCAGCCGCGACGGTGAAACATCGAGTATTAACCAAATAATCTAATGTTTTCAAGTCTATACGCATGCAAATATATTGTCAGTATTTTCAGCTAGTTAGATGTGTCCGATTCTGAATGATCTCTATCATCACAAATATTTACAGTTAAAGATAACGCTTAGCTAAAACCCTTTAATAACAACTATTAGAAACCAAGGTTAACTGATTTCGCTGCTAGCGCTAATTTTAGCCAAAACTGCGAAGAGAAATAAATTTTGTAGGTTGTGTCATGAAAGGTGCACGTAAACTTCTCACAGAGTCTGGCCATGCCGCGCTAGAAATGGCCGTAACGATGCCATTTTGGTTTATCATGATTGTCGGGTTATCGAACTTAGGCTTTATTATCCGTGAAACTCAATTAATTTCAGATAGCACCCGTCATGGGGCCCGTACAGCAGCAAGTTTTGCCAATTCGGGCATGAGCTGCATAGATATAAAAGAAGAAGCAGGTAAATTTGCCAAAAACTACCTGCAGCAGAGTGGGATTGATTCGGCCGACTGGGCAATTAAACCCGAAATTAAAACAGTGACTGGATTTAATCCTTCAATTAATGTTCTTGAAATCAGCATTAAACCAGCAGGACAAACAAACTGTCTTATATGCGCACAAAACTTTCTTTCACTAATCGACTTCAAGACGTCGAGCTCATTTGCTCTAGAAGGCACTTGCTCATAGACAAAAGCGCTGAGCGTGGCGCTACAATCTTAGAGTTTGCCCTCATTTGTCTAGTGCTCTTCGGTTTTGTCGGCTTCATCCTTGATGCCGGGATAATTATTTTTAACTACACGCTGTTGGGGAACACAACTGCAACAACCGTGCGTGCCGTAGCCGTAACTGACGGTCTACTTGTAAATTCGCCAACCATGCTTAAAGACGCTCTGGAGACAAAGGCAGATCAATATCTAAGAGATTCTTTTGGCATTACTTCATCCAATGTAAGTTTTAACGCCACAGCGTGTCGTGACTCGAATAACCGTTGCATTTTAAGACTGGCAGGTACATGGCAAACTCACTGTATTTGGTGCATTTTACTGGGTGGAAGTTTTAATGTGAAAACTTCCAGTGATTCAGTTTTTGAGGATCGTTGCTTACCGCCTTCGTTCTGCGGAGGTAGCTGTTGATGGCAAGATCAATGAATAATCAAACCGGGGTAACGATTTTATTTCTAGTTGTAATCGTCACTGCCTTAATCGGCATGGTTGGCCTGGTGATCGATAGCGCGCGTTTGACGCTCGTTGCTAAGCAGCTGCAAAATGCTGCCGACTCAGCAGCGCTGGCAGCCGCTAACCGCCTGGATAAATCTGTGACTGGATTTCGCGCGTCCAAGCAGGTCTGCAAAGCTGCCCTATCGCAAGCAAATATTATCAACGTCACGAATCCTGTAGACACAAATTTTGCTTTTGATGATGGCGTCCATACTCCACTGGATCTTCCACCTGATCAGTGCCAAGAAGGAACAACAGGTAATTTGAAAATTCGAATAGTCCGTGGAATTTATTGTTATCAACTAGACGCATCAGGGACCTTGCAACCTTTCTACCAAGAAGCTGATACGAGTGGAGCAAATGACCTGGATTACTGTAAAGTAAACCACGTAAGAGTCATCGCTGAAATTACGGATTTCCCGACATCATTTGCGAGAATTTTTGGAATTGAGCGAATTTCTAAAGTTGTGCGCACAGCAGATGCCACAGTCCGCGACATCCCTGAAACATGCGGCAAACCGCTTTGTAGCGACTTGCCGCTAACTTGCCCGTCACCCTAAAGACATTCTAAGGCTTATAAAAGCGATCTAGGTCGAGTACAAAGTATGGACCTTGGGCAACAACAGCTTGACCGCGAAGCATCATCACGCGTGAACCAAACTCACGCATCCGTGGATAAACGCGCTCGATGATCTTACCAAAAGGTTTAAAATATTTAGGCGGTCGATTACGCAAATCTCGCTTATCAACAATTAAGTACTTCACTCCAAATTTACGATTTAATAATCTCAATGGTTCATCATCGATTGCAAAATACGCATAGATCAATACCTCCATGCGGATGCGCATTTGTAGAATATAATCTTCTTGTAAAACTTGGTGTGTTTCATAGGAGAGAAAAACAGGCAGCTTACTGCGCATCGGAACGTTATTAATAATCGACTTTGGCCAGCCAGCGACAAGCGAGTCCTTGGGCTGACGCGCAAGGAAAGCATAAATCCGCTCGGCCCCTTTTAAGTTCTTATTGTAGCCAAAGTTATTTGGATACAAATCAGGCGCAAGTGGATAAATGATTGCAATAAAAACAATCGCAACCAAGCCCTGACGCAGGTCTAAGGGCAGAAGAAGAAATTTATCGCGCGCGCATGCCGAAACAAGCAACATCAGAGCTGCTGGGTAAAAGGCAGCAAATAAAACTGGGAAT
This sequence comes from bacterium, assembly GCA_016786595.1. Lineage (NCBI taxonomy): Bacteria > bacterium. Next base: position 119,492 of record JAEUWB010000006.1, read on the forward strand.
CCATAGGTCGGATAACGCGCCGGCCAAAGCAAAAGTGGTTCAGACCAAATCGCAGCAATATGGCAAATGACAAGTGCCAAAATAAACGGAACAAAAGATCCCAGACGCGCAAGTCCAGCAACTTTTCCAGAAATACCAAGCAGCAAACTAACCACACCGGTAAGCAGAAAAATCGAACTTAGAATAAAGCCCGTCGCCGCTCCCTTACTTGTGCGATCATGGTATAAGCCGAAAAATAAGTTTGCTGTATGGGCTTGAGCCATGGAAAGCGTTGAACGGTATGGTGGATTTTCACCTCGACCATAGCGCCCTCCTTTGCCAAGCTCAGGAAACGTTTCTGACTGTTTGTAGCCGATTTTGCGTCCGTATTGTTCTTGGCGCATCAAACTCGGAGCGATAATCAGCCCCGAGACGATGACCAACAAGAATAGAAATTTAAAATTGAGTTGATTTAAGCCAAATCTATGACTTAAGCCGCCGAGGCGCTCAGGAAAAAACATCGCCACTACGGTAGTGACAAAACCGAGCACACCCACAACTGGATAGCACATCAAGCCAAAGACAGTCGCAATAATCATTGTCAGCTGCGACCTGGAAACGAGTCCATAGATCAGGAGTCCGAGTAATGGATAGCCAAGACTACGCGGGGTTCCGCCAATCATGCGGTTCAGAAAAACATCAGTCGCTAGAATCGTAATTGCGGTGAGAAAGGCTGCGTACTTTCCTGCAAGCTTATAAGCGCTGGTGGATAGAGTAGCAATCAACAAAAGCAAACCCAAGTAGGGCAAGATGCGGCTAATTGTGTCGACGGACAGAAAGGGATTGAGAAAACGATAGATTGCTTGTAGCCCCAGTGGCAATGTGACATCCGAATAATACTGGGTGATCAAATCATTAGAGAATAAATTCTCGTCTTCGATTCGGTATAAGGGTGGAATTTGCGCACGCGCGTCGTCATTAACGGTCATGCGCTGATCAATTAATTCTGCATGCTGCTCAATCTTTGGAATTAACCACAAGGCTAAACCAGTAAGGCAGAGTAATAATAAAAATTTTTCCAAGAAGTTACGCATGCTAGTTCTCTTTAGAGCTCCAATCTGATACGGGGTGTTCTTGTGATTTTAGCTGGAAACAGCTATCTTGGGATACCTGTAAAATCGCAGTTTTAAGAAGAAAGAATGTTAAAGAATCACTGGAAGTTAGTTTCGTGGCTGGAACGTGTTGGGGATAATATCCTGATCGTAGCCGCATTTTTCTTCTGCTACTATTGGCGCGATCTGATCATCACCAAACTTGGATATTTACTTCCGGCCGTGACACCCGACGGCAGGCCACTTGGAGTCCTGGCTGATTATCTGATTATCTTAGGTGTAGGATTACCCGTCTACAATGCGTCGCTTTCAATTCTCGGCGCATACCGAAGCATGCGCTACAGTTCTTCTTTTACGCTCTTAATTAAAGCGCTGATTAGCTCGGTCGTAGTCTTTTTAGTAATCTCAGCTTCGCTCTACATGCTTAAACTCGATCTGAGTCGTAGTTTTGTTGGACTGTTTTGCTTTATTTCTGGAGTGCTACTGGGCATCGAGCGCTTATTTGTGCTCAGACTGCTACGCATTGCAAGATCAAGTGGCAGGAATTTTCGTAACCTTTTAGTCGTGGGAACTGGAACAGAAGCTTTAAAGGTTCGTCAGGAACTATCGCGTTTACCCGAGTTAGGCGTGAGAATTGTTGGTTTCGTTGCACTCGACTCTGTAACGCAGTCAAATCTCGAAATCATTGCCAATCCAGCTACCTTCGAGGACACACTTAAGGCAAAATCAATTGACGAAGTTTTTTTCACAGACGTTCATGCAAATTTTGCAACGATTCAGCAACTTGCCCAAATTGCTGTTGAGGAGGGAATTCGTGTTACTTTTGCGGCCGATCTCTTTAGTCTCGGACTTGCTAAGTCAGATACCAGTTATTTCGCGGGAATGCCGCTGATTCACTTCAATTCATCACCATACGACGATGGGCGATTAATCGTTAAACGCGTGGTCGATGTAACTTTTTCCGTCGCTTTATTAGCACTGCTTGCCCCGCTTTTGATTACTACCGCTCTAGCAATTAAGTTTAACAGTCCGGGCGCGATTTTATACCGACAAAAACGAGTCGGGCTGAATGGTAGATTGTTTACACTTTATAAATTCCGCTCCATGGTTGACGGCGCAGAAGCAGAAATTAAAGACCTAGCTCAGCATAACGAAATGACCGGTCCAGTATTTAAATTAAAGAACGACCCACGAGTGACAAGTCTGGGGCGGCTACTCCGGCGCTTTTCGATTGATGAATTGCCGCAACTTTGGAATGTCGTTAAGGGCGACATGAGTTTAGTTGGTCCGCGTCCGCCATTACCTGAAGAAGTTTCTTTATATCGTAGAAAGTATCGCCGCCGCCTCAGTATGCGTCCGGGATTAACTTGCACTTGGCAAGTCAGCGGCCGGAGTGACATTAAAGATTTTGAAGAATGGGTTAAGCTTGATTTAGAGTATATTGACCAATGGTCACTGACTAAGGATTTTATTCTTCTGATCAAAACGATCCCTGCCGTAATGCTTGGCACCGGCGCGCGCTAAACGTTTTCATGACTTAGGCTTGAACTTAAACTTCCACTTATCCCTCTACGTCCCGTCCTGAATAGAGTCCGCCCCTAATTGAAAAAGGGGAAGGTTAAGGAGAAGTATAAGTATAAGTTCAAGCCTAAGCCTAAGAATCTTAGCTCCCAAGAGCCTAAGAACCTGAGTTCCCAAGAATTTATCAAGATTTGAAGTAGTCTATCGATTCATGGCATAATAACTATTGCCCAGAGAGAGCAGATAGTCGCTGCGGCACTGAAGTGACATATCACCGCAAGGTGACTAACTAAAGTGCTGTGGAGGAAAGTCGGGACACCATAGAGCAGGTTGGCACGGGTCAAAGAATGCGTAAGCACTCTGAGGTCCTGCCTGGGGTGACCCAGAGATAGTGCAACAGAAAGTAAACCGCCCGCTGTATGCAAATACGGTTGGTAAGGGTGAAACGGTGAGGTAAGAGCTCACCAGAAGTGGTGGTAACATCACTTGCTATGTAAACCTCAGCCAGTGCAAGGCCGAATAAGGGGGTTGATGTCAAAAGCATCAGCAGCTGCTCGTTGAAGCCCCCGGGTTGCGCCGCTTAGATGAATGACTATCCGTCTGCAAAGATGACAGAATCCCGCTTATCGCTATCTTTGGGTTTTTCTATTCAAATATCGCACAGTCTGCAGGTCACTCAAATCGCTTTCACTCTTCTGATTCGACGTGAAAATGAAAAAGTCGGGCGGGTGTGTCTTTGGTGAAACCTTAGAAACAGACCAACCGACTTCTTGTCGCCTCAGATAATCAGCGATCGAGTAAGGGGACAATCATCGTTACCGCGTATTGAGCTGCTCCGTAAAGACCGCAGTGTTCGTTTTGAACAAGAAACACTCCAACATTTCCAGCAAGCTCAGCGCGCAGCACACTCCATTGGTCGAACATACTGGCAAAGACCTGTGTCGGGCCATCTTGTCCATAGACTCTTGCATGGAAAAGGGGGTTGACATTCTTACGTGCAACCCCTCCCGAGATGAAGACATTGCGAAGATTTCGCCAATCATCGCCGAGCACAGGTGCTAGGTTATGACAGGCAAGTACGAGCATTTCAGCCATGATGCTAAACGGCTCGTAGTTTGCACTCTGCAGAATCTTCTTCACTACCTCCTCTGGTTCTAATTCTTCGCCCGCGAAGAACGACCAAAGGTAAGTCAGTCCCCTACCCGCCACAATGTCTTCGTAGCGCGGACATTCCACGCCAAATCGCTCACGCAAATGACGCAAAATATCTGGCCAGATTTTCTGAAGGTCAGGCGTTCTTGGGCTTGCAACTGGGGTGTTACCAAGTTCTGTCCGGAGTATCTCTCCTCCGGGCCGAATACATGCACCCCCGAGTCCGGTTCCAGGACCGACTACAAGTGAAGCGCCAACTTGAACTTTGTCAGGGCCATGGAATGGCATTAACGAATCAACGACGTTTGGATCCCTGACGCCCCAGGCCTCCATTTCAAAGTCGTTACGAATTGCCCAAGACTTGATACCAGCTTGATTCACTAAGCCATACAAATCCAGCCTCTGATCGGGAAATTCGGGATGATGGATTAAAGTTCCATCTATCACACCTGCAGTCCCGATACTCAGAACGAATCGTTCACAACCTTGCGCGCTAAGTTCCTCCCTACAGCATGCCACTAGTGTTTCAATGATGTTGAGATTCGTTGCTCCCTCAAAAACTGTCGTCACCCGAACTGGGCTACCCTCTTCGCTGATTATCGACCCAGCGACACGAAAATTCGTGCCACCAATATCAGCGGCAATAATGCCGGTTTTGTTGATTTCATTCACCTCTTTTTAGATTTGAGGCAATGTGTCATGACCTCGAAGGACTTTCTCAGCTGAGTTAGCCGAGAAGATAAAACCTTTTTCAGACACACCACACCACCGTAGAAAATAGCGAAATTTCTGGCGCTACTTGCAACGCGTGATGCAGTTTTTAACTACTCGTAATTAAAATTTTAAAGACCAAGCCAGACATGTTGTGGCGAGTTTCGGGAATATAGAACGACTAGGAGAAAAGATAAAGTTTAGGAACTAGCGATGAAGAATTGTGTTATTGCGAGGAGCAGAAGGCGACCCGTTCGACTTTACTCCTCTCGGCCTGAGCCCTCGAGTCGAAGGCAGGCCAGGCTCCGCAATCCGTTAACATAGATCTCACCTGTCATTGCGAGGAGCCGCAGGCGACGAAGCAATCTGTTAACTTAGCACGAGCAAATATAATTTAACGGTGAACAGATTGCCGCAGTCGAACAAACAAGTTTGTTCTCCTTCGCAATGACACGAAACACAAACAGATTGCCATCCTTCAACTGAGTTTTTCTGAGCGATCCTAACGGGCTCTGGACATGCGACTGCTGCCGCAGTCTCTGAATGACACTAAACGCAAACAGATTGCCGACTGGCATGCCAAAAAACACAATTGTCTAAGCTTTTATTGCTGGAGACATCGTCGTGAGCGTTCGACTCTCCCTAACGGGTTCGCTCAAGATGACATGATTTTTAGTCATCAACTCATAATCATAGCATTTGAATATCCTCTTTCCAGTTAACGGCTGGATATGCCATCTTTAGCGACCATGAACACCATCGATACGACCCAAGGCTTAATTCTCTTTCCTTTTGACCAGTATTGGCACCTTTACGGCATGTTTCTTTTCGTGATCCTCGGTGTGCTGCTGCTTGACTTAGGAGTCTTTCATAAAAAATCTCATGAAGTAACTTTCAGCGAAGCTTTGGGTTGGAGTGTGATTTGGATTCTTTTTTCACTAGGAATTAATGCGGTTCTTTATTTCTACGCACAAAGTGAATTTCAAAATAATCCTGCCCTGGCTGGGCTAGACCATCAAGCGCTAGCGAAACAGACAGCACTTGAGTTTTTAACTGGCTATATCGTGGAACTCTCGCTTTCGGTCGACAATATTTTTGTCTTCGTCGTAATCCTAAATTATTTCGCCGTTCCTAAACACCTACAACACCGAGTTTTATTTTTCGGAATTCTTGGGGCGATTATTTTCAGACTGCTTTTCGTAGTTTTAGGGTCATACTTAATGCAATTTCATTGGGTCGAAATTGTCTTCGGGGCATTACTGATTGTCACCGGGATTAAAGTGATGCGCTCTGGAGACGAGCCGATGAATCCTGACCGTAACATTGTCTTAAAATTGGTGCGTAAGTTCCTACCCGTAGCCAGGGATTTTCATGGGTCTAAATTCATTGTGCGCGACGATGGACGAGTGCGCGCCACGCCTTTATTTGTATGCCTAATCTTTCTCGAGTTTTCCGACATTGTATTTGCGATTGATTCAGTTCCAGCAATTTTTGCAATTACCCGCGAACCACTGATTGTTTTTTCGTCAAATATTTGCGCAATTCTTGGCCTCAGATCGATGTATTTCTTACTCGCTGGCGTTGTCGATAAATTCCATTTCTTAAAGTATGGACTCGGCATTGTTTTGATGTTTGTCGGGTTGAAAATGACTTTCTTACATGATTATTTTGGCGGCAAATTCCCGATTCAATGGTCCTTGAGCTTTATTGCACTCACCATTGGCTCATCGATTTTGCTGTCTTTTATCTTTCCAGCAAACAAAAAACATTAGTGATGTTTCAAATCGTCCTGGTCGAACCGCAAATTCCGCAGAACACTGGAAGTATTGCACGGATGACTGCCGCTACGGGCTGCATTTTGCACCTAATCGAACCAACTAAATTTCAAATCACCGATAAAAATGTAAAGCGTGCGGGACTGGATTATTGGCCAGAAGTTAAACTTAAAATCCACAAAGATTGGCAAGCTTTTCTCGTTGCGGAAAGTCCTCAAGTCGATCAGCTATGGTTTTTCACGACCAAAGGACAAGCCCCCTACTACAAGGCTAATTTCAAGGCCGGCGATTTCTTAGTCTTTGGCAGCGAGACTCAGGGACTAAGCCCCTGGTTTCATCAAAACTATACTGACCGTCGCTTAGTTATTCCCATGGATAATCCCAACATTAGAAGCTTAAATCTTGCGACAAGTGCTGGAATAGTGCTCTATGAAGCCAGGCGACAGGTGGCCATGCGCTAACCTTACGCCAGCATTACTTAAGGGGTTTTTTATGTTTGGAAGATCTAAAGACGAAGCAATCAAAGAACCATTAATCAATTCTACAGCTGCAAATGAATTTGTGGTTGTCAGCAAAAACCCCGTCACTAATGCAGCTTTTCTCGCCGCATTAACCTCGGCTATTAATCCGCTTAAAGTAGTTTGTGAATCTAAAATCTCTGCTGCCTATTGTGTGCTGGCGTTATTCCTCGACACAGCAAGCTTGACAGATCTCTTTGAGCGCGTGCTCAAAGAACGCGAAACAAGAAAAAATAATCCAGCAGTAGCCAATACCCCTTCCCTAATTATCGCACTAAACTTGTCACAACTTTCTGCTATCGGCACTTGGCTTGAAACAATGGCCGTAGCCACTAAGCTTCAAGGCGTTAGGCTAGTAATTGGCGAGAGCGAGGCAGAAATTCTCGAGCAAATCACAGACAAGCTGACCCCAACTGACGACCCAAATTTTATTAAAATGCCCGTTACCCCCGAGGTCGAAAATACTACTTACAAATACTTTTATACCTTTAGTCCTGACCTAAGAAAGCTTACGCGCACAATGCACGAACTTGCGCAGAATAATATCACCCGCGTTTATTTACTTGGCGGACCTGGTGCTGGGAAAACTTCACTAGCCTATTACTATTGGTGCTGTCGCAAAAAAGGCAATTTCGTAGCCGTCAACCTCAACTCTGAAAGCACTGGTGATAAGAGCGCAATGAAATCACTACTCTGTGGACATGTCACTGGAGCGTTTCCCGGCACCGGGTCGCGTGAAGGCGCACTAGCTTTTGCCAAAGACGGCGTCTGCTTTTTAGATGAAAGTCATGGTGTTACGGGAACCGTAATGCAAGTCTTAATGGAAGTCTTAGATAGCGGACAATTTCTTCCCTACGGCGCAACAGTGAAGCGCTCACTCGAGTGCGCAGTGATTTTTGCAAGTAATCGCAGCTGGGAAACTTTACGCTCTATGATTCAGCTCGATGAACATGCCCGCCTTGGGGCAACGCTTTTGACGCTCAGCGACTTAAGCGTGCGGCGCGAGGATATGCTTGCTGTGATTGCAACAAGCCTAGCAAAATTTAAAAAACAGTATACAACCTGGAGAGCCGCCGAGGGCTTAACACCTGCAGCTTGGGAAGCCATCAAGGCCTGTCCGTGGCGCGGCAATACGCGAACGCTAATCCGCGTGCTTGAAACTGCTTCGGTGAGTTTTTGCTTGGAAAACACTGGCGACAATTTACTGGACGCAAAGCATATCCAGGAAGGAATTGACCTTTGGGAACCGGCTGACCATGAAAGCTTGAAGGTTTATGTGAGTCATAAGTCGTAGCACGAATGCTGAATGTCTTTACCTTAGGCTTGAACTTCTACTTCTACTTAACCTTGCCCCTTTTTCTAGGGAAAGGAGAAGGATAAGATTAAGTATAAGTTCAAGCCTAAGGTAAAAAATACCCCCTTACTCCAACTCGACGTAAACCAAGTCATCAATAATTTTTGTGGAATAAGTTTTAATACCTTTTACAGCTGGCATACAAAGTGCCTTGCCAGTGCAAACATCAAATTTCGCACCATGAGCCTTACACGTTACGACCGTGCCTTCAAGCGCCCCGCTATGGAGTTTTACTTCCATATGGCTACACTGATTTTCAAAAGCATAGACTTTGTCGCCAACGCGGCAAAGCACTAAATCCTCATCCTCGCTTTCGAAGCGTATGAGCTTACCCTCTTCCAAAGCAGAGAATTTAATTGTGGGCTGTAGCATCCGACAACCTTAAGTAATTTTACTGAGTTTAGCATCAACTAAGGCATGCATACGATCCAAAACCGTCTGCGGCATGCCATTTTTTACGGCTAAGTCAAACAAATCTTCAAAAAATCCACGCACTAACAGTTTACGGGCTTGCAGTTCAGTTAATCCACGTGAACGCATATAAAAAATTTCGTTCGTAGCATCATGGCCAGTACTTGAGCCGTGACTACATTTCACATCATCTGCTGAAATTTCAAGTCCCGGAATTGAATCTGCTTTAGCTTTCGAGCTTAACAATAAATTACGGTTGGTCTGATAGGCGTCAGTTTTTTGCGCACCAGGATCTACAATAATTGTACCAGCAAAAATCGAACGAGATTTTCCACCAAGCGCACCTTTAAATAAGAGGTTCGAGCGAGCTTGCGGCGCTTTGTGGCGCTGGCCGGTATGGACATCGAAATGTTGCTTGCCATCTGAGAGATAAAGTCCGAGCATTTCGGCATTAGCACCTGGCCCTTCGATCCAACAATCGTAATCAAAGCGCGCAACTTTGGCACCAGTATTAATTTGGAAACCATAGAAATTTGCATCGCGTCCTAGCCATACACGGGTGCGACCGCAAATTTTTACATTTGTCGGCAAATCCTGCACTTCGATGTAGCGTAGCGTGGCCCCATCAGCGACAAAAATATCCGTGACAGGCATTAAAAATGGATCAACTGCCTGGCGATCTGCTGTCTGTCGGTCAGTTTGTGTCGCAGCAAAATCCTGAACAATTGTCGCCTGTGAAGTTTTACTAACGCTGATGATTGTATGTGGGAACAGCGAATTTGCCTGCTGCAGCTGAGCCTGATTGTGCGTTGAAGAATACGGCGTGCGGTGTTCAATTGCAGTGACGCCACGAGCTTGGCCTTGAACCTGGATTAAGTTGCGAGTTGTGCAAAATGTCCGGTGCAAAGCAAATGTTGCTGCTAATTGCGAATTGGCTTCGCGCTCGCAGGCGCGCTTAATGAAACTGTCTAATTCTGCACCTGAATTAATGAGCTTAATGTGTGCGGGATCGGCATTACTAATCGTTAAAGATTTTGCGATTTGTTCAGCACTAATTGTAAAATTATCAAAGGGAAAAAGTTCGGGTCCCGTATAGCGCCAGATTTCATCTTGCGCTGTTGGCCAATGAAGTTTCGTTAAAGCTTCTAATTCCTTGAGGCGCCTGAGCTTTTGCTCGGCAGTTTCTTGCAAATTGTCAGCAAGCTGCTGCGCGGTCTGGGCAAGCTGTTCTAAGAAAGTTTTACGATCGAGCGCTTCGCGCATGATTTTTATTCCAGCTTCTGTTGCAAGCGACATAATGATCCTTAAATTACGCTGCTAGATATGCGTCATAGCCCTGGGCTTCAAGCTCGTGAGCTAGTGTCTTTGGCCCAGATTTAACAATCCGTCCATCAACCATCACGTGAATGAAATCTGGCTGAACGTAGTCGAGTAAGCGTTGGTAGTGCGTAATCATTAAAAAGCTACGCTCTGCCGTGCGATGCGTATTGATTCCATGGGCAACAATTTTTAGCGCGTCGATATCAAGACCCGAATCGGTCTCGTCAAGCACTGCAAGTTTAGGTTCAAGTAATGAAAGTTGTAGAATTTCATTACGCTTTTTTTCGCCACCACTAAAGCCGACGTTAACAAAACGCTTGGAGAAGGCATGGTCCATTTCAAGTTGGTCCATTTTTTCTTTGAGCAGCTGAGCAAATTTGAGCACAGGAATTTCTTCAGAGCGATGCGCATTTAGCGCGGTGCGTAAAAAGTTGGCGATGGAAACGCCGGGGATTTCTTGCGGATATTGGAAGGCTAAAAAGATTCCAGCGCGTGAACGCTGATCGACTTCCATTTCTAGGACATTTTTTCCTTCGAAAAGGACTTGCCCAGCTGTCACTTCATAATCAGGGTGACCGCTGATAATTTTCGAAAGCGTTGACTTGCCTGAACCATTTGGCCCCATGATCGCGTGGCATTCACCAGCATTGACCGTCAGACTCAAGCCTTTGATGATTTCCCTTTGTCCTTCAACAAGTCGGGCCTTGAGGTCTTTTATTTCCAATAATGGAGTTCCCATTGATTTATCCTTCAGCTAATTTCCAGTAAAATGGTTTGTTTATGCGGTCGATAAACTATAATATCTTATTCAAGTATGCAAGGACTGATAGTTTTGCAGTGATAGGCGTTAAACCCAGCCTCATTCATTTTTGACAAAAAATGAATGAGGCTGGGCTAGGGCCATCTTGGAGTAGCCAAGAGGACCAGCAAAGACGAATAAACCCTAAACCCCGAAAGTATGGGTTTTGATTGCGTTCAAGCACCAGCTCTTGCTCTAAAGCCACACGCTTAGGCTTGCTTAAAAAGTTGCTCATGCGGCTGAATTTAATATTTAACGAACGCTAGATACTCCCTAGCTTCGGCTGGGTTTGTTTTTCTTCTACGGCGCAACATGGCTGCTCCAAGATTGCGTTCGCCCTGCGCGAATGATTTTTTTCAAAAATTATTCGCGCAGGGTTTATTACGGTCGAATCCATTGAGTTCGGGTGCCAAACCTTCAATGGTTCGCGGGCCTTCAAGCTTCAAGTAAAAAAGCAAAGTGCAGGGAATATTCTAAAAGCCCTCTACTGTCATAACTCGCTTCTAACAGGTTGTTTTAGTCGATTCTAGAAAATAAAATATCAAAGAAATCTGCGCAAAGTCTAAAGTATTTTCAACGCCTATCCCAATTTAATGTATAATACCTAATATCAGGTTTAGAAATGAATTAAGTCGAGAGCCTAGACTCCCGATAATATATTCATAATATTGGCGTTTTAGGTTTTAATGCGGTTTAATCTTCGGTTTACAATTTGTACTCTATTCTTAACGCTCGTTCCAACTACGGCACTAGCCCAAACTTTTAACCTCGTCGAAAAAAACATAAAATTTCAATGCACTGCTCGAAGTTCAAATTATCCGCTGAAAAGAATTAGCGATTCTAGAGAATTTCCTGCAAAAAAATACTTCTCCAGTTCAACACGAAAAAACCCTGCGGCTCGTTTGAAAAAACTTGGAAAACTCAAGCGAGCAAATAGCAAACAACGTCGCGAACGAAAACTACTTAAATTATTCAATAGCGAATGCAAAAAAGGTCCAAAGCCAGAAATTAACTACACAGTCGAACGAACAAACCCTGCCCAATACTTCGTAAAAATCACTGTCGCAACAGCAATTCCTGTTGACTTTGCAACTACCATAGAACCACCAATCAGTGGACAAATTACCAAACTTGAGCAAACTGAATTTATATTTTCAGCTACTTCAGCCCTACATCAACAGCTTGAATTACGTGGCCATTTGCAATCCAATAACGCTAAGCGCCTAACTCCACTGAGTATCAGCATCCCCGCGCAAACAACGCTTCCTGCCCCGCAGATAGAGATCAGTCCAAATCAGCGATTAACAATTCCTAAGCCTACAGCCCTTAACTCACAAACAAAGAATATTAATTTTGACGCGGTCTGTTATTATTGTTCCACAGAAAATATTATTCTTACCTCAAATAACCAAAATTTCTCCGTCGAGATTCAAGATATTCAACGCCAAGCGCTGATTAGCTCAATTGACCAGAACTATCACTCCAACTTAAGGATTACTGCCCAAATCACCCCTAAACAAAACCTTTCCGGCAACCATCAGCTGACTTTCAGTGCAATGAGCAACGATCAACCAATTGCCGTCAGTGGACAATACGAGATACGCATTCTACCTGATAGCGAAGCTTATCCCACTGCGATTTTTGTCGAACCAAATACTGGTTCAGACTTAAATTCAGGCAGTCCAACTCAACCAGTTTCTCGATTAAGTCGCGCGCTAACTTTAGCCTACGATCGCTTTGTGAATAATCCTAACCAAGAAATTAAAATCTTTATCACCGGGAAAAGTTACTTTGACACTGGTGGCATCACTTTAGACCAGTCAAAAATTCCTAGCCAAGGCCGACTTGAAATCCTCGCATTGGATGGTACTAAACCTGAGCTCATTGCTGGTCGGCCTATTAACTCACGTGACTGGCAAAACCTTGGCAATCATCAATGGCAACATTGCAACCTCGGCAACATTCCTGCAGATGATGGCGTTTCGGATCGTTTCGCGCTCTACATTAATAATCGAGCGCTAGTTCCCGCGCGTTTTCCGAATCAAGGTTTTATAAAAGTTACAAAAGTAACGACCCCAGCTCCAACACCGGCAAACCCGAATCCGCAGATCCGCTTTGAATTTGACGCCTCACAACTTCCTCAGCAAATTAGCTCAGCTCAAGTGAATATCACCTATTTTGCTGGGGGCTATAAATACTTTGCTAAACGTGACCGCGCGACCCTAAGCGGTAATACGATTGTGCTAAATAATTCCGTTTCTACCGATCTAATCGTTGGTAATGATTTTTATATCGAGAATCACGCATCTTTACTGGATGGCTCTGTTACTGCTCCTGATGGAATCACCACAAATGAGTTTTTCTTTGACGGTTCTTGTGTCAGAATTATCGACCCAACATTTGACCCACAAGTGCACGGAACATTCATCGCAACAAACACAAACCGCTCTGTTTTAAACATCAGTAACACTATAGCTAACCCCGGACAATTACATCTTGAGGGCTTAAGTTTTAAAGGCGGAATTAACGCCATCTTTGAATTAATCTCTTCTGACGCCAAGCAGTGTGGCGATGCATCAAGCAATGCCCTCTTATTACTCGATAATTCCGCCCGGGATATTAGCGTCGTCAATAACGCTTTTGGTCCAAGCTTGAACGACGCATTATTGATCAAGCGTTTTTCCAATAATATTTTAGTCCATGGGAATATTTTTACAGATTTTTCCGGTAGCGCAATTATTGCCGAAGGCCGGCCATTGATATCGGAAGCAGGAATTTATACTAGCGCAACAGTATCCGACATTGAGATCTCAGAGAATGTTATTAACGAGCCCAATCCCTATTGCATCAATGGCCTCTCAATCCAACTCAACCAAGTCGCCAATGTTAAAGTTTCAGAGAATGCAATTTTTGGTATCCGCAGACGCGCTATTTCAATCCTCGGAACTCGCTACGGCTATCTCGGCCCAGCATGGTGTAATTATATACTACAGCCATCTCCATTAAGTCGCTGCGCTGGTGACCCCACGATCGAGAAGTTACCGTGGCTTGATGCTCAGCAGTATATCGCCACTAAAAATATCTTGATCGAACGAAACTATATTCGCGGCATTCTAGCACCATCTCAAGACTCCGGGATGATCATGGCCTGGGGACTGCCCTACGATATTAACGGTGGACATAGCATCTCAATCAACGAAAATGTAATTATCAACGAAACGCAGGCCACCAAAGAAGACCACGTTGTTGGAGTATATTTCGATGACGGGGCAAATGGCTACTTGTTACAAAATAACATCATTTTTTCTGAGCAGGGCAGTTTTTATGGAGTGATAGCGAAAGGCTATTCAGGCTCCTTATATGGCAATCTGATTATCAACGCTGAAGAATCTAAAAATTCCATGCTGGCCGCGACAGAGTTTGCAGCTATTGCTGAGGCCGATAAAGCCCATATGCTTGAATTTAATCGCGAGCTAGCTAGAAATCTAACGATCATCGGCAACGGTTTCTTTCAAACTGAGTCGACAAACGAAGGCACAGCAAGTAACCGCCTGGCAGATTTCTATCATTTCTTTACTTGGGACCCCAGTATCGCAACGCAATACGGCTATTCAATCCTTGAGAGTTCTGGAAATATTTTCCACCAAACGCAAAAATCTTTTAATACTTCCGCTATGGCCGTATCCGGGTCAGGCAACTCATTTTCACTACCTGCTTGGTCGGCAAAAATTTGGAGCAACGGCAGAACATACGATCAGGACCTAATCATAGCAAACCCGGACCTACCACCCACTACGGAAATGCTGGCAGGTAAATTATTGCCTAGAAATCAAGAAGTTAGGCTCAAATTCGCTAGCCTCGAAGAGCTAAAGGTCGGTTCAGATAGTGCTTGTCAGCGTTATGGAGAACTGTGCTTAAAGGCAACTATCTTTAAAGTAGATTAACGCTTTAGTGAAAAGTTGAACCTAAAGCTTAATAATTTCTAGTAAATGCCTTCAAATCAGCGACTGAAAGCTATGATTGTGACTAAAATCATGCTACAATCGTGCGTGTTGCGTGTTAGTTCATAACTCACGCTCTAATCAGTTTTAGAAATATGGGTAGAAGATTATGCTCACGCTTCAAGCGGTATCCCCATCAATATCGCCCGAAGGGTGAGTAGTAACGCAATTATGGTTTTTAAACCTTTGGATTTCGGTTCTTCGTTAAAGAACTTTCAAAGTTTTCTAGCGAAGATATCGATCTTCAAAGGAGGCATTTTATGCCAAGAACGACAGGATCTATCATACCCTACGATGTCCCCGGTTTGGAGCATTTAGTCCCGGTCATGAGATTCGCGCGGTCCAAGAGGAGGGTATATATCTACCGTAAGTGTGCCAGAAAATACTGCAAAAAGTTAAATCAAGACTGCGGCCCGACAAACGCGAAGGCGTTTTGGTTCACTCAAAAACGAATACAAGGGACTCGGCATATCGTGGTTATCTTGTATCAGCCGTTAGCACGAGAGTCGATTATTTCGAGCATGCTCCCAACGACTGTGAGTTTCTAAGCACTTAACCAAAAAAACCAATCGTCATCAAACCAAAGAAGAGACGGTTGGGCGAGTCTCGCTAAAGGTTCATAACTTGCGTTACTACCACTCTTCTTAATTCAGCTTTTTAGATCTATAACGACAACTTAAAGTCTCACAAATCCATCGGCTTCAAGTGTAACAGTTAATCTACCAGGCAAACACCGTCACTAGTAACTCATCACAGTGCGCCCCATACTGACCAGCAGGATTAGCTAGCATGTAGCCCTGATCTGACATGTATAAGTATCCTTTGTACTGATCACACTGAGGAGGAAAATTTGCGCGCATTTTATCGTGAGCACCAACAGCAACAAACGCGTCTTCTGGTAATGACAGTCCACTGATTGGATCCGCTCCACCAGCAGAACCAGAGCTGTAGAGCAAAACATCCGCGTTTGTGTTTAAGCCATAATTTAGCAGATCTTGATATGCGGGATTCTGACTCTGGTAAGCTGAATACCGATAATGGTCAGCATAATAAACTTCCTGGGCAGAGATCACATTGCGCAAGTTAGAGACAACCATGGCATTGCGAGCTTTAATGCGATAACCTTCTATTTCTGGGATGACAATGCTGGCAAGGATACCAATACAAGCAACGCAAATCATCAGTTCGACTAATGTAAAGCCAGCGTTTTTTTCTCGATTTACCATACTAGTGCCAATAATTAACTGAGCTTTTGAACTCTCTCTTGAGAAGTATATCGACCTATTCTCAAGAAACGTTGAGGGTAAAGGCCTAGAGGAAACCATTAGATCTTGCTGTTATCATCGAAAGGATCGCTTAATACGAGAATCTGCCGAGTGCCTAGTGAATCGTAGGCGAAAAGTCTTGATTCGCCAAGCGCAGTGCTTCGAGTAGAAAAACAAAGCGTAGGGAATATTCCAGTGGCCCCTTAAGGCGTAAATCTCCAGCTTTAAAAGCAACTTGCGGATTTAAACTGCCTCGAACAAGGCTTGAAAAAACCTGGTCGGACTTAATTGTCACAACGCAATCGGCCCGCGTGGTGCGATCTAAAACTTCTCCAGATTTAAGCACAGTCCAAGCCCCAACTCCTTCAACCTCAAGTAAGAAGCTTGCGCCAAAGTCCCGCGCAACAGCCGGATCGACCGCACAATATTGTTTCAAATTAACAACTAATTCGTGAGTTAACATTGGCCCTAATTAAATCTTGATCAATTATCAGCTTATGCTGCTTGAACTTTCTCCGCATGAAAGTCACGCGTAGTATAACGCGAAGCACGTTCCCGGAAAAGCTCCGCAGAATCATGATCACCGCTACGCTCTAGGGCATCAACGAGGAGTTCTAAATAGATTGGATTTTGCCAAAAACTCAGTTTGCAAGCCGTTTCAGCCAAGGCCACAGCCCAGCTCGGCTCATAAATTCTCTCGTCTCTGAGGTAGCTTTGCGCAAGCAATGCCGGCGGCTCAGGATGATTAGGATCGATCGACATTGCACGCTCTGCAAGCTTTCGCGCCTGAGGGAAACGCCCCGAATCTAAATACCACTCGGCCTTAAGCAACAGCGCCTCGTAAGGGAAATCTTCGCCAGCTAAAACGCGCGAAAGCAATTTCTCACCTTGCTCCTTCTGGCCGTGTTGCAATTCATACGAAGCAATCGCCGTCTCGAGTAAGGCCGCTTGCGTATCGCGCACATCAATTTTGGCGCGCAAAGCGTAAAGCCGCTCACGCAAAATTGCAATGTGCTTTGCTGGTCCGCCGCAGGCAAGTAGTGCCCGAGTATAGAGGTAGTTCGTACGCACATCGTGAGGAAACACTTTCAGGCAACGGGCAATAGTTAAAACTGCATCTGTCTTACGACCAAGCAAAAGTTCAATTTCTGCAAGCAGCAAATAAACGTCGCGAATGCGCACTTCTTTTTCAACTAAAATACGTAACTCTTTTTCAGCTTCTGCCAAATGTCCGATTCTGTACAAACAATAGCAAAAGTCGAGGCGCGCATAATCTGCGGCGCGGTGTTCGGGATGACGTGCTAAGCCATGACGGTAAAAATCAATTGCTGATCCGAAATTACCAGAGCGAAAGTGCCCCGCTGCACGAAGCCAACTAATGATTGGTAAACTCTTCCACGTTTTCCACCAGAGGATCAGTAAGTTCGGGCTCAACGCACGTAGCGTTGCGGTGAAGGAATCAGCACGTTTTGTCGAAGACTGAAGTAAATGCATTAATTTTCCGCTCTCGTTACTTTTCACTAATACACGTTATTCAAATTTAATTACAAAGCGCTGCATTAAGGTGTTGATTTTTCTAGGTTTTCGACTATTTTCGACAGATTAATACAAGATTTTACTGCCATATCACAGCCACAGGCTTGATTCAGACCCCGGTCCCATGTAGAAAGAGCAGCTCATTTGTAAGGGATTTAAACTATGTTTGCAGTAATTCGCACAGGCGGAAAACAATATTGTATCAAAGCTGGAGACAGCCTCTCGATTGAAAAGCTCCCCGGTGAAGTCGGCGAGACTATTACAATTTCTGATGTGCTCCTTCTTAAAGATGGTAACACTATTAAAGTTGGTCGGCCAACGATTGCCGGTGCGTCAGTTACTTTTCAAATCACCGCACAAACCAAAGGTAAGAAGTTAATCGTTTTCAAAAAAATTCGTCGCAAAGGTAAGCAACTTAAAAAAGGACACAGACAAAAACTTACACGTGTTCAAGCTGCTGCAATTAAGGCGTAAACTGTTAATTATTTAGGTGCAATATGGCTCATAAGAAAGCGGGTGGATCATCAAGAAATGGACGTGACTCTCAAGGGCAGCGTCGCGGCATCAAGCGTTTTGGTGGAGAAGTGATCAAGGCTGGCAATATCATCGTTCGTCAGCTCGGCACGCAATTTCATCCTGGTAAAAATGTCGGCTGCGGCAGAGACTACACGCTCTACGCCTTAGTCGACGGCAAATTGTCTTTTGAAACTAAGACGCGCGGGAAACAATACGCTCACGTCACTCCGCTAGCTTAGAGTATTGATTACGCTTAACTCATTTATAAACTTAGGCTTGAACCTAAGCTATCTCTTACCCATAACTTTGTCTGTGCCGGCCCTGAAGAGATTCCACAGGTAACTGAAAAACTGGAAGCGCAAGAATAAGTTGAGTATCAGTTCAAGCCTAAGCGTAATTCAATCATTAACAATCTGCTATGATCCAGTTTATCGACGAAGTTAAAATCGAAGCAATCGGCGGTAACGGCGGTCCAGGCTGCGTCGGATGGCGCCGGGAAAAATTCGTACCACAAGGCGGCCCTGATGGTGGAGATGGGGGCAGTGGCGGCGCGGTAATTCTTAAAGTTGACCCGGGGCTAAATACGCTAATCGATTTTAGTTTCGCACCAATCTTAAATGCAAAAGACGGAGAGCAAGGTGGCACGGGTAATAAAAATGGCCAGGACGGAGCAGATTTAATTCGTGCCGTTCCAGTCGGAACTCAAGTCTTCTACCAAGGCCAACTTATCGCTGATTTAAAGCAGCCCAATTCGTACTGGATTGCCGCACGCGGCGGTCATGGTGGGAAAGGCAATACTTTTTTCAAATCCTCAACCAATCGTTCTCCCGACTATGCGCAACCAGGCCAGTCTGGAGACCGAGTCAAACTCAGGCTCGTTTTAAAGTCTGTAGCTGACGTTGGTTTGGTTGGCTTTCCCAACGTTGGGAAATCTACATTTATTTCTAAGGTTTCGCGCTCCTCTCCCAAAATTGCTGATTACCCTTTCACTACTTTAACACCAAATCTTGGCGTTGTGATGTATGATTCAGGTGAGCGCATTGTGATTGCAGATATTCCAGGGTTAATCCCTGGTGCGCATGAAGGCAAAGGCTTAGGACTTGGATTTTTAAAACACGTTGAACGCACGGCGATTCTTTTGCACTTTATCGACGGGGTACAGCATTCATACCTGTCAAGCCAAACACCAGAGGAGCGCGCGCTTGAGCAATTTTATGCAATCGAAGATGAACTTAGGCTTTTCTCCGAAGAACTCCTCGGTCGACCAAGAATTGTCGTTTTTGCTAAATCTGATCTAGTTGAAAATCGTAGTGCCTTTGACTGCTGTCGAGCAGAAATTGCAGCGCGTGGGCATAAGGTATTTTTAATTTCTAGCGCCACCGGTGAAGGGCTCCCTGAAGTGCTTGAAGCACTTCGCATCGAGGTCAGTAAGCTACGCAATAGAGCCTCAATCTGAGTCCTGCCTGGCATGAAAAAATTACGTTGCAAATGGGTCGGAATATCTGGTAAAATAGCAGTTATTGAGTGTAAGGAGACTACAAACTTAGTGCGATTTTACAGATCTAGCGGTTCAATCTTCGGGGGTCATAAGATTTGAAAGTAGCGTTACGACCCCGACCTAGTATTCCATCAATCGAACTTGCAAAAAATATCGCGCAAACAGCGCTGGATCAAAAGGGACTTGATGTTGCCCTGATTAACCTCAGTGGCTTAGCAAGTTACACAGACTACATTATCGTGATTAGCGGAACATCAGACCGTCATGTGCAGGGTATTGCCGATAAAATCGAACGCAATAGCCGGGAATTTGGCGAATACCCCAGTTCAAAAACTGGAATTGAGGCTTCAGAGTGGGTAGTCATGGACTATGGAGATGTAGTAGTTCATATTTTCTACGAACCACTTCGTAGCTTGTATGGAATTGACCGGATGTGGGAGCATGCTCCCCGCATTGGCTTGAGTGCTGAGTACGAAGTGGTCAGGAAGAGCCTTAGAACCGGGATGTTTGCATGTCTAGAAGGATCGTAATTTTTTTCTTCATTGTCGCGCTACTTTTAGCCGCAAGTTTTCTTTTTTATTTAAATCCCGATCAAGTAATTCTTAACTATGGTGGCAAAGCACCGATTAAAGCTCCAATGGCGATGGTGCTGATCAGCGCATTTCTCTTTGGTGGTTTTATTGTTGGTTTGGTTGCAGTCTTTTTGGGGATTAAACATCAATTAGAACTTTGGCGGCTGGAACGAAAGCGCAAACAAGAGCAAGCGCTCGGAAAGTTGCTCACCGCAGTGCGCGAACAACATGCCCTAGGTAATCACTTACAAGCCGCTCAAATGGCTGAAAAAATTGTAGCACAAGACCCAGAATTTGAAGCTGCCTGGTTAGAGCTATCGAGCATTGTCAAAACAATGTCGGGAGATACTGAAGCTCTACGAATTTTAGAGCGCGCACGTTTAAAGTTACGCAGTAGCGTTCCAATTTTACTGCGTGCTGCTGAGATCTATGAGCAGGCAGGAAACTACATTGGAGCATACGATAATTTGCGGATTGTGCTTGAACGCTTCCCCACAAACCGCGGGGCTTTGATGCGCATTATCCATGCCGCAGAAGCTTTACGTAAAATCCCTGAAGCTATTAACTTCCAGAAGACTTTAATTAAACAGCTTTCTGGCATTGATTACGTAAATGGCTTGAGACATTTAAATCAGCTTGAGCTTTTAGCAATCAAAGCCAAACACAATTGGCAATTCCCCGATCAACCAAGTGCTGGGTTAATTGAAGACTTAAAAGCATTTTCCCAGCGCGTCAGAGATCTCGATCTGGCCTGGGCCGAATATGGGCTAGCCGAAGAAGCGCGCGGCTCAGATCCAAACCAAATTTCTAAACTCTACGCTAAAGCATTTCATCATTCAGAAAACATCAAACATTTAGCTGCAATTGTCCGGCTGTGGCTTAAAGCTCACGATCCATCCAAGGGCATTAATGCGGTAAAAACTCTGATTGCCGGAATGCGTAATACGAAAACTGAAGCACAAATTTTCCTAGCAAATGTGCTTGCAAACTTCGGTATGACCGATGAAGCCGTAAAAATGGCTGAGGAAATTATCGTGCCTGCAAATGATCCAAGCCAAGAGCAAACACTAGGACTTTTAAAAGCTCGGCTTGCCTTAAAACTGGGTAGCACAGATGCGACCACACGGTTTAGTGAATATTTAAAGCTTAACCCAGCTTCAATTCCTGGGGATGAGATTTTTAGTCGCGAAAAAGCCTTTACTACGCCACTAATTCAAGCCACTGACGCCCCTGCGCCAAGTTTGTCAGTCTCTTAGATCCGTTCTATAAATAGTTTCCAATGAACAATACTCCGCTTTTATTGATGATCCTTGACGGCTACGCGTTAAACCCAAATCAGCGTGGCAACGCGGTTGCAGCCGCACGGCGCCCAACTTTATCTCAACTTGAAAAAACCGCCCCAACCACGACACTCATTACCTGTGGTGAGCGCGTAGGCTTACCGGAAGGACAAATGGGAAATTCTGAAGTCGGTCATTTGAACCTCGGCGCAGGGCGTGTGGTTGAGCAAGAACTGACCAAGATCAATCGACTCACCAGAACAAAGGCATTCTCAGCAATTCCAGAATTTAAAAGCTTAATCGAGCATTGCAAAAAAAATCCGGGCGCAGCCTTACACTTTATCGGCTTAACCAGTAGTGGCGGAGTGCATAGCTCGCTTGATCACTTACTTGCGATGCTCAGCGCTGCTGCTGAATTTGGCTTAAGTCAGCTCTACATTCATGCGATTACTGACGGCCGCGACAAGCCGCCACAATCAGCGGGTGAAGATTTTCAAAAACTAGAAACGCATCTGCAACAGTTAAAAGATCAATACCCTACTCTCGATGTCCGAATTGTTAGCGTGATTGGGCGCTACTTTGCCATGGATCGCGACAAACGTTGGGAGCGCACTGAAAAATCCTATCGATTATCAGTTACAGGTCAGGGAGAAAAAATTGCCAGCGCCAGCGCAGCACTACAACGTGCATACGCGAGTCAACAGACGGATGAATTTATTGAGCCCTTTGCCATCGTTGACGCCCAAGGCACAGTAACAACAGTTAATCCTCAGGATGCAGTAATCTTCTGGAATTTCCGCACAGACCGTATGCGCCAACTCGTTGCTGCATACTATGACCCAGGCTTCAGCGGGTTTGAACGTGACTTTTGCATACCCAGTGCACAGCTTAGAACTTTAACAGTTTATGATGAGCATTTCCCTATTGAAGCTTTGGTTAAGCCGCTGAGCATTAAGAATCATCTGGGCGAGGTTCTAGCGCAGAACAACTTACGCCAACTCCGGCTTGCTGAGACTGAGAAGTATCCCCATGTAACTTATTTTTTTAACGGCGGAATTGAAGAACCTTATCGTGGTGAAAGCCGTGTGCTTGTTCAATCACCACGGGACGTTGCAACTTACGATCTTAAGCCTGAGATGAGTGCCTATGAGGTCACAGATAAACTGGTGACAGCAATCCAAAATCGCACTTTCGATGTGGGAATTATTAATTATGCAAACTGTGACATGGTCGGTCACACGGGCAATTTAGCTGCGGCGATAAAAGCAGTGGAAACGGTCGATAGCTGTTTGGCCAAAGTGCTTACAGCCTTGGAACAAGTAAGTGGCAATGCGATTATTACTGCTGACCACGGCAATGCCGACCAGATGATTGATTATGAAACTGGAGAACCGCATACCTTTCACACGCTTTATCCAGTGCCTGTATATTTAACTGGGCCAGTAGCGAAAACTTTCAAATTACGAGCTGGTGGCTCGCTTTGCGATATTGCCCCAACGATGCTTGCCCTACTTGGCATTCCGCAGCCAGACGAAATGACCGGCAAGAGTTTGATTGAGTAGCAACTGAGGCTTGAACCCGGGTTTAACCTTTCTCTTCTCTACTTCTACATCGTCACCTGCATGATGCAAGTTGCAAAAACAATCTCAGTAAAAACAATAGAATCAGCCAAGCATCGTGATAGTGAGGTGCACAACAATTTAATCGCTTGTATCGGGTTACTTTTTTAATTGCCTACTGGAATACAAAAATACACCTCCGACTACATTATCGTCCAGATTCTTATATTTGTTGCGTGCGATTAGAAAAATTTATGGCTTTGCCGCTGCTTGGGATTATGCGCTTTTGCTTAGGAAAGTAACCCCGTACCAGAGATTACCAGAGATTAAAAGTAAAACCACGACTTTCCATGCGATTTGTCCACTGGGTCATTGAGTGGATGGAGACACTAGGTCAAGCATCGGTTCTTTCGAACGTGCGTCTTTTAATCAATGCTTTCAATTGCGACTAAATATATTCTTTGATTATTTGGATCCATGCCTAATTCTTGCTCCTCCACTCTAACCCGTGTTCCCGGCTCGAATTCCCACTCTTCATCTTCGGGGTCATATATATCATGTCCGATTAATTGATACACATTCGCACTAATTTGCACTGCCTCAACGGGGCGATATGTTGGACTGCCTTCATTTAAAAGTTGAACATATATTTGTTTTTTTACCACATGAAATCCTATATCTTTATTTAATCTTAGGTATAAAGTCATCACGAGATATTTGGAGTAATTCTTTTGTAGTGTCGTCTCCTACCACAAATTTGCCTGTTTTTTGGTTTACATAACGAGTCGCAGGATTACCTGGGTTTAAAAAAGTTGCCCCGCATCAGTTTGAAATAAAAAATTTAGTCGGCTCTATCATCTATACTCAATAATAATTCAGACACATCTAAATGACATGGCAGAATCCAATAACCTGGCAACAATTCATCAATCAATATTTGAGCGATTCGAATGATGTATATATCAATCCCACCCCACTCTAGCTTCCAAGTATATGTATTTGAAAGTGTTTCAACATTGAGCTCGATCAATTCCAACGTACTACCAATTTTTTGGCGAGTTTCGCGTACGTCCTTGATTGAGCTTAGATTTAGCGTCTTACACATTATTCTTATGAATTCTTCATATGACCCTGGAGTATCAAAAAAAGAGTAGGGATTGTCTATCCGAAATGAATACTTGCTCACTTGATATGCTGCCTCAAATAACTATTTTTTATTTCGTCCATATCTACTAGGCCCAGTCGTAACAAATTCCTGCATTGTATTTGGATTATATCCGACATGCACTCCCTTATCAGGACCTTCAATAACTTTTATATTTTAACTTTTGGTACGGGGTTACTTTCCACTGCCCTACCCAAGCTTCAAGATTACACTTCCAACTACATTATCGTCCAGATTTATCGATTTGTTGCGTGCGATTAGAAAAATTTATGGCTTTGCCGCTGCTTGGGATTATGCGCTTTTGCTTAGGAAAGTAACCCCGTACCAGAGATT